>CAIXAA010000101.1 GCA_903917305.1 uncultured Myxococcales bacterium
CTGGCAAACAGGATCAGCTCCTCGCCCATGCGCGAGAGGTGCACCGCGCCCAGCGCCGCCGCCGCCATCGCCTCGACCAGGTGGTCGCGATCGCCCACCGAATCCAAGGAGTTGCGTGTCACTTCGCGAAAACCCAGCAGCTCCGCCGTCCGCTCGCGACGGATCGGCAGCGTCGTCCCGGCCAGCGCGCCCGCGCCCAAAGGACAAGCATCCATGCGGACTTGCAGATCCAGCAGCCGGCCAGCGTCGCGCGTCAGCGCCTCCGCGTGCGCCAGCAGGTGGTGCCCGACCGTCACCGGCTGCGCGCGCTGCAGGTGGGTGTAGCCCGGCATCGGCCAGTTCGCGTGCAACTGCGCTTGCTCAGCGAGAAAACCGATGAGACGCGCCAGGTCCACGCCCAGCTGCGCGAGCTTTGTGCGCAGCCACAGCTTCTCGTCCAACGCCACTTGATCATTGCGGGAACGCGCCGTGTGCAAGCGCCCCGCCGGGGCGCCGATGCGGTCGCGCAGCGTCGCCTCGATGTTCATGTGCACGTCTTCGCGCGCCGCGCTCCAGGCGAAGGTGCCGGCCTGCACCTCGCTGAGAATCTGCTTCAATCCCACGAGGATCGCCGCGTACTCCTCCGTGGTCAGCAGCCCCTGCTCGCACAGCATCGTCGCGTGCGCCACCGAGCCCACGATGTCCTCGCGCGCCATGCGCGAATCGAACGCCACCGATGCGTTCATCGCCTGCACCAGCGGGTGCGTGGCCTCTTCGTAGCCGCCTCCCCACAAACGGTCGGATGTCGCGGACTTGGCGGGCTCGCTCATGGCGCTCCTGGAGGATTGGGGGCGTTCAGATCGCAATCGACGTGCCGGCAAGGTACTGCTGCACCACGGCGATCAACTGGGTGGCGGTGATCGGCTTGGCCAGGTAGTCCGTGCAGCCGGCGCGGAGGCATTTCTGGCGATCGCCTTCCATCGTGTGCGCGGTCAAGGCAATGATCGGCGTGGTGAATCCGCGTTCGCGCAGGCGCGTGGCCGCCTCGTAGCCGTCCATGCGCGGCATCTGCATGTCCATGAGGACAAGGCCGAACTGCCAGCCATCCCGTGCAGCGGCATCGACCGCCTCCAGCGCCGCCACGCCGTCCGCCGCCAGCGTGACCGCGACGCCGATGTGCCGCAGGTACGTCGCAATCAGCAGCTGGTTGTCCTGACCGTCCTCGACCAGCAGCACGCGGCCTTCCATCGCCGGGCCGCGCGGCATGGGCAGCGGCGGTGCGCCGGGCAGCGCCAGCGGCGCCGACGCCGGCCGGATGCGCGCCACGTGCGTCAGCGGACCCGGATCGACGCGCAGCGTGAAGGTCGAACCGACGCCCGGCTCGCTCTGCACCGTCAGCTCGCCCTCCATCGCCGCCACCAGCCGCCGGCAGATCGCCAGACCCAAGCCGGAGCCGCCAAAGCGGCGCGTCGTCGAGGCGTCGGCCTGGCTGAACGGCTGGAACAGGTGCGGCATGTGCACCGGAGAAATGCCGATGCCGGTGTCGCGCACGCTGATCCGAAGCTGCGGCGCGATGCCACCTTCTTCCAGCGCAATCGCCACTTCGACATGGCCGCGCTCCGTGAACTTGACCGCATTGCCCACGAGGTTGAGCAGCACCTGCCGCAGCCGCAGCGCGTCGACGAAGATCGTCTCCGGCACGTCGGTCTCGTAGCGCAGCCGCATCGGCAGCTCCTTGACGGCGGCGCGGGCGTGCATCGTCTGCATCACGTCCAGCAGCAGCGGCACCAGCGCGACCTGCTGCGGCGTCAGCTCCATGCGGCCCGCCTCGATGCGCGACAGATCCAGCACTTCGCCGAGCAGGCGTTGCAAGTGCTCGCTGTTGCGGCGGATCGTGTGGGCGTAGGCGCGGCGGTCGTGCTCCGAGATGTCCGCGTCGACCAGCAACTCGGCAAAGCCTTGGATCGCCGTCATCGGCGTGCGGATCTCGTGGCTCATGTTGGCGAGGAACTGCGTCTTGGCGCGGTTGGCGTCGTCGGCGACGTTCTTGGCGGCGGACAGCTCGGCATTGGCGGCGCCCAGCTCGGCCGTGCGCTCCGCGACGCGCCGTTCCAGATCGTCCCGCGCCGCCGCAAGGGTCTGCTCGGCGCCCTTGAGGGCGCGGATGTCTTGAATGAATCCGACCGTTTGCGAGTTGTTGGGGCCCACGTGCGCGCCCGACGACAACACCGGGGCGAGGGTGCCGTCCTTGCACTGCAGCATCAGCTCGCGGCTGCGGTAGAATCCGTGCGAACGCAGTTCGTCCATCAGCGCCGAGACTTCTTCGGGCCGCGACGCCGCGATCGCGCCTTCGAGGATGCCCCGCACCGACGTCAGCTCCTGGCGGCTGTAGCCGACGATGGCCAGGTAGGCGTCGTTGACGTCGATGATGCTGAAGTCCCTTTCGTACAGCACGATGCCGACCAGGTTGGCGTCCAGGATGCGCTTGTAGCGCTCGGACGTGTCGCGCAGCTCGCCCCGGATCGCGCGGCGCCGTTCGGATTCCAGCTCCAGGCGCGCTTCGCGCTTGGCCGCGTTCTCGC
>CAIXAA010000102.1 GCA_903917305.1 uncultured Myxococcales bacterium
CGATCTGGGCGCCGCGCCCGAAGCTGCGCCGCCGCTGCCCGAGTCGGAGCCGGTGCGGCGCCGCGATCGGTAGCCTGGAAAAGTTGGGCATTCCCGCGGCCATCGGCTAGCATCGCCGTGCGCCAGGACGGCGCCGAGGTCGCGCATGGCTCGCAATTCGTGGCTCTTTTTGTGCCTGCTGGTCGCCTGCAAGGACCCGGCGGCTGCGCCATCCGCGGCGCTGACCGCGTCCAAGCCGGTGCCCGCGGTGGCGGCGTTGGCTGCGGAGGCGCAAGCGTCCGACATGCCGCCCATTTCCCCGGCAGCACCGGTCACGGCCGAGAACCTGGCGGAGCGCGGGCCGCCGCCCCAAGGCCTGTGCGAGGTGGAGCTGAGCGGCGATCTGGCCGGACCCCCGCCGGCAAAAGGCAGCGAGTTCATTGTCTATGTCTGCGAAGGGGACTGCCTGCAGGGCGGCCGCACGCTGCAGCGCGCCAATGCGCGCGGCGGGCCCAAGTTCTTCACCGAGGTCTTCGTGCCCTGCGGCACGTCGCTGGGCGTGTGCGCCGCCGTCGAGCCCGAAGCCTCGATCGCCCCTTCGCCCACGACGATCTACGGCCAGGCCAAGGGCACGTACCTCGCGATCGGGCAGGGCGAGATCGAGTTCAAGCAGGTGCACGTGCAGCTCGAAGCAGGACCGCCGCGCACCTTCGCCGCGCCGCTTCGCAAGGTCCGCTAGCCTCTCCTGAGCAGGTTGCCGGCAGCGCCCGCCGGGCGATTCTCATTGACGCTCGTCCGCCAAGCTTCCATACTCCCGCGCCCGCACGGCCAGCCGGTCGCGCAATAAAATGAAATACATAGGGAGATCCCGATGTTCCGCGTGCCTACCCCGATCCGTTGCCTCCTTGTCGTGTGTCTCAGTTTCGTCACCGTTGCCTGCAGCGACAACACCCCCGCCGCGACGACCAAGACCGGCACCAAGGACGCGGCGACGACCGACTCCTGGGTCAAGCTGAGCGACGTCAAGGCCACCGACGCGACGCCCGACGTCAAGCTCGCGGAGCTGCCGGGTGTCGACGTGGCCACCGGTTGCAAAGCGAATGAAGAGTGCGTCGGCAAGGTCAGCGGCCTGCAGGTCTGCCAGATCGAGGCGTGCGAGAAGGCGACGGGCAAGTGCATCGCGACGATGGCGTCCGACGGCACGGCGTGCGACGGGACCACGAACCTGTGCGTGGTGGCGCCGACGACCTGCCAGGCGGGCATCTGCTCGGGCAAGGCGGTCCTGTGCGACGACACCAACCCGTGCACGGACGACTCGTGCGACCCGGCCGCGGGCTGCATGCACGTGAACAACACGGCGCTTTGCGATGACGGCGATGCGTGCACGACGGGCGATTCCTGCAGCGACGGCAAGTGCCACGGCGGCTCGAACAGCTGCACCGGCAAGGAGACGAACTGCGGCAACGGCATCGACGACGACAAGGACGGCGCGACGGACTGCCAGGACAACGACTGCTCCGCCAGCGACCTGTGCAAGGTGACCGGCCCGGAGACGATCTGCAACGACAAGATCGACAACGACAATGACGGCAAGACCGACTGCGACGACACGGATTGCGCCAAGGACCCGGCTTGCGCCGTGCTCGTGCCGACGACCGAGACGCTGTGCGCTGACCAGATCGACAACGACAAGGACGGGATGACGGACTGCGCGGACAACGACTGCGCGGCGGACGCGGCTTGCGCGACGCCGCTCAAGGAGACGCTGTGCGCGGACGGCATCGACAACGACAAGGACGGCAAGACGGACTGCGCGGACGCGGACTGCACGGCGGACGCGGCTTGCAAGAAGTCGAACGTTGAGACGATCTGCAATGACAAGATCGACAACGACCAGGACGGCGCGACGGACTGCGCGGACAACGACTGCATGGCGGACCTCGCCTGCGCCGTGACGCCGGAGACCAACTGCACCGACAAGATCGACAACGACGGCGACGGCAAGACCGACTGCGACGACAGCGACTGCGCCAAGACCGCCGCGTGCAAGGTCGTCGAGACGCTGTGCGCCGACAAGATCGACAACGACAAGGACGGCTTCACGGACTGCGACGACAGCGACTGCGCCGCCGACGCCGCTTGCGCGACCAAGTGCGTGCACGACCTGTGCACGGCGGGCGCCAAGGTGGCCAAGACCTGCGACGCGTGCGCGACCGCGGTGTGCGCGCAGGACAGCTACTGCTGCAGCACCTCCTGGGACAGCAACTGCGTGAGCGAGATCGCGCAGTACTGCACCAAGCAGTGCCCGGTGCCGGTCGAGACGAATTGCACCGACAAGGTCGACAACGACAAGGACGGCATGACCGACTGCGCCGACACCGACTGCGCCGCCGATCCCGCCTGCAAGACCGCGCTGTGCGTGCCCGACTATCCGTTCGCTTGCGGTGGCACGGACAACTTCAACAACAGCGGCACGGCCAGCACCAACCAGATTGACGGCTACACCTGCGCCGACGGCACGACGAACGGGGAGACCGGCAACGAGTACACCTACGACTTCACGTCGGAGTGCGATGGCCCGATGACCATCACGCTGTTGAAGCAAGGCACGGCGACGGGCTTCCTGGATCTCTACATCCTCGATGGCAGCAAGAGCTGCGCGAGCGCGAGCTGCCTGGGCCACGGCCTGATGAGCGGCAACACCGCGACCAAGACGCTGGATGCCAAGAAGGGCCAGAAGTTCTTCGTCGTGATCGACGGCTACGCGGGCTACTCCGCCGACTTCACCATCAAGGCGACCTGCGGCTGCGCGGCCGGCAAGGAGACCGCTTGCGCGGACGGCATCGACAACGACGTGGACGGCAAGACCGACTGCGCCGACAAGGACTGCGCCAAGGACCTGGCCTGCGCGCCGACCACCGAGACGAGCTGCACCGACAAGATCGACAACGACAAGGACGGCCAGACCGACTGCGCGGACAGCGACTGCGCCAAGGACCCGGCTTGCTCCTCGACCGTCGAGAAGATCTGCAACGACAAGATCGACAACGACAAGGACGGCATGACGGACTGCGCGGACAGCGACTGCGCCCAGGACCTGGCTTGCGCGCCGACCGTCGAGACCGATTGCGGTGACGGCATCGACAATGACAAGGACGGCAAGACGGACTGCGCGGACTCGGATTGCTCCGGCAAGGCGGCGTGCGTGTGCGCGGCGACCGAGTCGCTGGCTTGCGGCGGCAACAGCAGCTGGAGCAACAGCGGCCAGGGCAGCACCAAGGCCGTCGATGCGTACACCTGCACGGACAACCCGGGCTACACGATCAAGAACGAGACGGGCTCCGAGTACAGCTACAGCTACACGGCGGACTGCGACGGCACGCTCACGGTGAGCTTGACCAAGACGTCTGCCGCGGCCGGCTACCTGGACCTGTTCTTGCTCGACGGCGCCAAGGCGTGCGGCGGCAACACCTGCACGGCGCACGCGCTGATGAACGCCGCGGGCACGGCGAGCAAGGCGGTGCCGGTCACCAAGGGCCAGCAGCTGTTCATCACGGTCGATGGCTACCAGGGCTTCTCGGGCAACTACGCCATCAAGGCGGCTTGCGACTGCGCGCTGCCGACGCCGGCGACCGAGACCAACTGCTCCGACAAGATCGACAACGACAAGGACGGCAAGACCGACTGCGCCGACAGCGACTGCGCGGCGGATGCGGCTTGCAAGGTGGGCGCCGAGACGATCTGCAACGACGGCATCGACAACGACAAGAACGGCAAGACCGACTGCGCCGACCCGGCGTGCGCGACCGACCCCGCCTGCACCTGCCAGGAGGACTTCGCGATGACGTGCGGCGCTTCGGACTCCTTCACCAACAGCGGCGCCGGCAGCAGCAAGGCGATCGACGCCTACACCTGCGCGGACGGCAGCGCGGTGAACGAGACGGGTTCCGAGTACGTCTACGCCTACGTCGGCGAGTGCGACGGCGACGTGACCGTGACCTTGACCAAGACCGCGACGACGACCGGCTACCTCGACCTGTTCCTGCTCGACGGCGCCAAGACCTGCGGCGGCGATGCGTGCCTCGCGCACAGCCTGATGGGCGGCAAGACGGCCACGTTGACCTTCACCGCCAAGAAGGGCGCCAAGTACGGGATTGCCGTGGACGGCTACGCGGGCTACTCCGGCGCCTACACGATCAAGACGACGTGCGGCTGCGCGCCGGCGACCGAGACGAACTGCACCAACGCCATCGATGACGACAAGGACGGCTTGACCGACTGCGCCGACAGCGATTGCGCGGGCGACGCGGCGTGCCAGACGGCGAGCAACTGCATGCCGGACACGGGCTTGGATTGCGGCTACGTCAGCAAGTACTCGACCAGCTCCACCGATGCGACCAACGCGATCACGTCCTACACCTGCACGGACGCGGCGGCGGCCATCACCGGCGAGACGGGCCACGAGGAGGCGTACACGTTCGTGCCTTCCTGCAACGGCACCGCGACGGTCACGTTGACGCAGCCGAGCAACGCGGCCGGCGACCTCGACCTGTTCATCCTCGATGGCACGAAGGCTTGCGGCGGCTCGACCTGCGTCGCGCACGCGCTGGCGCTCGGCTCCAAGACGGCCACCAAGACCTTCACGGTGACCAAGGGCCAGAAGTTCGACCTCGTCGTGGACGGCTTCAACAAGTACAACGGGTCGTACACGCTCGACGCGGCTTGCTCCTGCCAGTAGTCCAGGGCGCGAAAACCTTGCACGATCGCCCCTCCAGACATAGCCTCGCGCCGCGGGACTGCGCCTTGCCCTTTGCGTCAGCTTGGGTGCAAGAGCGCAGCGCGGCACGGGGGTGCGATGGGCGCGTTCTGGTCATTCGGCAAGCAGGATCAAGTCAGCGCTAGCGAAGGGGCTTCTGCCAAGGAGCAGTACCTCGACGAGCGCATGGCGCAGCTGGAGCGCGAGCACGCCGAGAAGCTGGCTGCGCTCGAAGCGCGGCTGGCGGACGCCGACAAGGCCGTCGCGCGGCTGACGCGCTTCAAGGACAACCTGGGCAACCAGATCGACGAGCTGGGCGAGAGGCTGGCGCTGTCGGAGTCGGTGATCTCCAACCTGCCGGAACCCCTGGTCATCACCGATCTGGCTGGCGTCGTCAGCTACATGAACGAGGCGGCGCTGCAGGCGTGTGGGCGCAAGCGCGAGGACGTGCTGGGCAAGCTGCGCGAGGCGGAGCTGTGGGGCACCGCGGCGGCCGGCGAGTCGCCGATTGACCAGTGCTTGCGCGCGGCCAAGCCGGTCATCGACGTGCAGCGCCAGTTCACGGCGCCAGATGGCTCGACGCGGCACCTGCTCGTGACGGCGGCGCCGCGGCGGACGTCGCTGGGCGAGGTCAAGGGCGCCTTCGCCATCTACCGTGATCACACGGAAGCCGCTATTTTGACAGAGGAATTGGTGCACTCCGGCGAGCGGGTGCGCGACGAGCACACCTCGGCGGCGGAGATCCTGGCGGCTTCGCGCGAGCAGGTGGCGAGCGCCAGCGAGCAAGCGACGACGGTGGCGGAAGTCTCGACGACTGCGACGGAACTTGCTGCTTCTGCTGGGGAAGTGGCCGATGCCTGCGCGCTGATTGCCGATTCGATCGCGACCCTGCAGCGCACGGCGCACGAAGGCCAGCGCATCGTCGAGCAGTCGGTCGCCAACCTCGTGCGGCTGCAGGAGATGACCAACGAAGCCGGCCAGCAGATCGCGGGGCTCGGCGAACGAATCCGCAGGATTGAAGGCATCGTCGACCTCATCAGCACCGTCGCCGCGGAGACCAAGCTCATCGCCTTCAACGCCGCCATCGAAGCCGCGCGCGCCGGCGACGTCGGCCGCGGCTTCGCGGTCGTGGCCAGCGAGGTCAAGAGCCTCGCGGAGAGCGTCGCGGCGTCGAGCACGGAAATCCGCAGCATGGTCGGGGACATCCGCGGCTCGACCTCCAACGCCATCTTGAGCGCCGAAGGCCAGTGGAAGCTGATGGACCAGGTCGTCGACCTGTCCAACCGATCCGCCAGTGCTTTCCGGGAGATCGTGCTGGCCATCGAGGCGGTCTCCGGTCGCTCGCGCGGCATCACGTCGTCCTCGCACCAGCAGAAGGTCGCGACCGAACAGCTGACCATTGCGATGTCCGAGATGAGCCGCGCAGCGAACCTCTCGGCAACGTCGGCACAGCAGACGATCACCGCGGTGTCGCTGCTGACGGACTTCGCCAAGGATCTCGACGACGCCCTGCAGCGATTCAAGCAGGAGCGCTAGCCCATGTTGCCAGGCGCGGATCGCGTCGCGATTCTCCAGCAGTTTCGCGGGGAGATGGCCGATCGGCTGCGCGCGCTCAGCTCGGCCGTGCTGGCCTTGGAGGAGCAGCCCGGCAACGCGGCGGTGCTCGCCGACATCCTGCGCGAGGCGCACACGGTCAAGGGCAGCGCGCGGATGCTCGGCGTGGTCGACGTGCACCTGCTGGCGCACCACATGGAAGACCTGTGCGCGCTGGTCAAGCTGGGGCAGCGCAAGTTCGACAGTGATGCTGCGGACTTGTTCCTGCAGTGCATCGACCAGATGGCGTCGGCGATGGATGCGGCGGCCGGCGGGCTGGTGGCGGCGGAGCCGAGCGCGGCGGCGCAGGGGCTGTTGGCGCGGCTGGATGCGGGGATGGGGCCGACGGCTGCAGCGGCTCGGGATCCGGCTCGGGGACCGGCCCGGGAACCGGCTCCGGACCCGGCTCCGGTTCGGGCTCCGGACCCGGCTCCGGCTCCGGTTCCCGCTCCAGCAGCGGCTCCAGCCGACCACGCGCCGCAAGCCGACGAGACGCTGCGCGTCGCAACGGCCAAGCTCGATCGCCTGGTCCACGTCTCGCGCCAGCTGACGACCCGCGCCAAGCGCGCGGAACACTTGAGCGAACGCACACTGGCCCTGCGCCGCCAGCTGCACGACGCGGCGACGCGCACGCGCGGCCTTGGCACGGCGCTGGCTTCCGGTGCGCCAACCGAGGCGCGCGACGCTTGCACGACGCTGGAGTCGGCGCTGGAGACGCTCGAGGAGGCCTGCGCCGCGCTGCTGCGCGACCAGGACGCCTTCGCCCGGCAGCTGAACCAGGAGACGCTGAGCCTGGCGCAGTTGGTGACCGGCACGCGCATGGTGCCCGCCACGGTGCTGTTCGACGGCATGCGGCGCACGGTGCGCGATGTCTCGCAATTGCTTGAAAAGCCTGTGCAACTGCTGACGGAAGGCGACGAGACGGAGCTGGACAAGCGCGCCATCGACCAGCTGCAAGGGCCGCTGCTGCACCTGGTGCGCAACAGCATCGACCATGGCATCGAGGAGCGCGAGGTGCGGGCGCGCCTGGGCAAGCCCGAGGCGGGGCGCGTCGTGCTGCGGGCGGCGCTGCGCGGCAGCGTGGCGGTGATCGAGATCGAGGATGACGGCTGCGGCATCGACCCGGCCGTGATGAAGCAAGCCGCGATCGAGAGAGGTCTGTTGACGCCAGAAGCCGCGGCGCGGCTGTCGGGTGATGAGGCGCTCTACCTGGCGTTCGCGCCGGGCTTCACGACGCGCCGCATGATCACGGAGCTTTCGGGGCGCGGCGTTGGTCTCGATGCCGTCAAGGCAAGCGTCGAGAGGCTCGGCGGCCGCATCGTCGTGCAGACCGAACTGGGCCGTTGGACTCGCATTTCACTGGAAGTGCCGCTGCTGCTGGCGATGACGCGCGCCGTCGTCTTTGCCGTCGGCGCGCAGCATTTCGCCTTGCCGACCGCGAGCATCGACCGCGTCGTGCGGCCGGATCCGGCGGCGATGCATACGGTTGGCGGCGTGCCCGTGCTCCTGCTCGCAGGGGCGACCGTGCCGGTGCTCGACCCGTTCACCGTGCTCGGGCAGCGGCCGGCGGTGGACGCCGCGGAGCGCGCGCTGCTGCTCGTGGCGCACCTCGGGCAACGCGTGGCGCTGCCGGTCGATGCGCTGCTGCACGAAGAGGATCTCGTGGTCAGTCCGCTTGGCGCTTTCGTCGGTTCGCTGCCGCTCGCGGCGGGCGCGGCCGTGCGCGGCGATGGCGAGGTGGTCGTGGTCTTGAAGCCCGGCGGCCTGCTGCGCGGCGCGAGCACGCTGGGTGCGCCGCTGCCGCAGCGCGAGGCGACGGCCAAGGCGGGGCGGCGCGTGCTCGTCGTCGACGACGCCGTGACCGTGCGCGAGCTGATGCGTTCGCTGCTGGAGTCGCAAGGCCACACCGTCGACACCGCGGTCGATGGCAGCGATGGCCTCGAAAAAGCAAGGCAAACCGCGTATGACTGCGTCGTGTCGGACGTCGAGATGCCGCGCATGACCGGCTACGAGCTGACGCGCGCCCTGCGCAGCGACCCCGCCTACGCCCGCACGCCCATCGTCATTGTCACCACGCGCATGGCCACCGCGGATCGCCGCCAGGGCTTGGAGGCCGGCGCCAGCGCGTACTTCGAGAAAGGCGCGTTCGATCAAGCGGTCTTCCTCGAAACCATCGCGAGGTTGCTGCAATGAAGCGCCGCTGCATCCGCGTGGTTGTCGTCGACGACTCGCGCCTCGCCCAGACCCTGCTGGGTGCGCTGCTGGCGAGCGATCCGGACATCGAGGTCGTCGGGACGGCGGACAACGGTGTGCAGGCAGTCGCCCAAGTTCGCGCGCTGAAACCGGATCTCGTGCTGATGGACATCGAGATGCCGGTGATGGACGGGCTCGAGGCGACCAGCGCCATCATGGCCGAGCTGCCGTGCCCGATTCTGCTGGTGACGGGCGCGCCCTCGCGGCTGGGCGCGGTGCGCGCGCTCGACGGGCTGGCGCGCGGGGCCCTGGATCTGCTGCCCAAGCCGGCGCTCTGCGAGGATGGCAGCTACGGCGTGGAGGGGCGCGAGCTCGTGCGAAAAGTTCGCGCGCTCTCCACCATCCGCGGCCTGCACCACGTGCCGCGCCAGCTGAGCGGGATCCTGCCCACCCAGAACACGCGCCCGATCTCCGCGCCTTCCCTGGATGCGACGCCGACTTGCGTCGTGGGCATCGTCGCCTCCACCGGCGGCCCGACGGCGCTGTCCAAGGTGCTCAGCGATCTGCCGACCGATCTTCCCGCCGCGGTGGTCGTGGTGCAGCACATGACCGTCGGCTTCGAGGTCGCGCTCCTGGCATCCTTGCAGAAGGGCTGCGCGCTGCCGGTGCGCCTGGCGCTGGACGGCGACAGCCTGCGCCGCGGCGAAGTGCTGCTTGCGCCGCCGGACACGCACACGCTGGTCGTGCAAGGGCACAGGATTGCGCTCGATGATCGGCCTCCGGTGCGCCATCAGCGGCCGGCGGGCACGCTGCTGCTCGAGTCGCTGGCCGACCTGTGCGGGCCGAACGCCGTCGGCGTCGTGCTGACCGGCATGGGCGAGGACGGCGCGCCGGGTGTGGCGGCCATCCGTGCCGGCGGCGGCAGCAACATCGCGCAAGACGAAGCCTCCTCGGTGGTCTTCGGCATGCCGCGCGCCGCCATCGCGACCGGCTGCGTCGACGCCGTGCTGCCCATCGAGCGCATCGCCGCCGAGATCGTGCAGGCCGCCGGTCGCATCCACCGCGCCAGCCGCGAACGGAGGGCGACATGAAGGCGCTCGCCCTCCCGTCGGCCCAAGCGCTGCAAGCGACGCTGGATGTGTTGGGGCTGCGCGCCGGTCTGCGCCTGCAGGGCGAACGCGTCGAGGTGCTGACCGGTGTGATGGCGGAGCGCAGCGCGGCGCTGGGACTCGAAGGCTGCGACCGCTACCCGGCCTTGCTGCGCGCCGACGACGGCGTGGAACTGCAGACGCTGATCGACCGAATCACCGTCGGCGAGACCTACTTCTTTCGCACCGCGGACTTCGACCGCTGCTTTGTCGGCACGCTGCTGCCCGCCGTCCTCCAGGCGCGGCTCGCGGCGAAGGATCGCCGGCTGCACATCTGGAGCGCTGCCTCCTCCAGCGGCGAGGAGCCGTACTCGATCGCCATCTGGTTGCGCGAATGCGGTGTCGATCCAACGGTTTGGAACGTCGAGATCCTGGCGACCGACGTCAACACGCGCCACCTCTCGCTCGCGCGCGAAGCAAGCTACGGTGCCTGGTCCTTCCGCGGGACGCCGCCAGATCATCCCAGGATGCTGGCGCATTTCGAGCCGGCCGGCCGCCGACACCGCGTGCGTTCCGCGATTCGCGACATGGTCACGCTGCGGGCCCTGAACCTGGCGACCGATCCGACGCCGAGCTCCACCGCGCCCGACGGGCTGTGGGACGTGATCTTCGTTCGCAACGTCTTGATGTACTTCGATGTTGCCGTGGCGCGCCGTGTCGTGGAGGGCGCGCGCGAGCGGCTGCGTCCCGGCGGCCTGCTCTTTGTCGGCGAGTGCGAGACGCTGGCGCACGTCACGACCGCCCTGGAGCCGCGCAGCATCGATCGCGTGTTCTACTACG
>CAIXAA010000103.1 GCA_903917305.1 uncultured Myxococcales bacterium
GTCGGATACCAGCGCGGTGCCAGGATGATGCGCGTCATCTTCTGGCTGAACATCTTGGTCCGGTTGATCTTTCCCTTGAGCTGCGTCTGCTGGTCCGTGTCCGTGTCGTTGTTGCCGACGATGACCTTGTGGATCTGCTCGACCTTGCCGTGGTCAATCAGCCAGAGCTGCTGGAAGGCGATGTTGACGTAGATGTAGAACTCCCCGGGATCACGACCTTCGCTCTCGCGGTAGCGCTCCAGCGACAGCTGGATTTGCTTGAGGCGCTGGTCCGCCGGCACGTCCATCTCCGCGACGGTCGCCTTGGACACGACGCCGTCCGGGTCGAGCTGGTGGCGGCCCTGGAACTCCTTGATGGCGTCCTGCAACTCGGAATCGAAGCCCTCGCCGTCGCCGACGCCGTAGCCCTCCGCGCGCAGCCGATCGCGCAGCGCCTTGACGAAGGGACCGAAGTCGCCCACCGCCAGCTTCTTGGTGGGCGCCTTGGGCAGCGGCTGCCAACCGCCCGCTTCCACGAGCTTCTTGTACTCGTCGTACGACGCCAGCAGCGCCTCGTACTGCGGATGGGTCGGCCAGGCGGCCTTCATGAGCTCCGCCGTGCGCCCGCGTGCCGGACCCAGGCGCGCGACGAGCTTGTCCGCCTGCGTCTCCGCCATGCGCCGCACCGCCGCGGGCGGCGTGTAGAACACGGGATGCGCCGGCTTTCCCATTTCGAAATCAATGAGGTAGCGCACGACTTCGCGCGTCAGCTCCACGTCGGCCACCACCACGGACTCGCGCGCCTTCTGCGCCGCGGCCAGCAAGGCGTCGAGTTGCTTGGCAAGCGCCTCGCGATCGGCATCGCCCATCTGGTCGCCACCGGCGCGCACCAGCGCCACTTCGCCGCCTTCGCCCGTGTGCAGCCATTGCACTGCCGCCGTGCCCACTTGCACGGCGCGCGGCTGCGGCGTCAGCGCCGTCAGGGCCGTCCGCTCCGCCGCAAAGGCATCGGTGATCGCCTTGGTCGCGGCGTCGAACTGCGCCAGTCGGTAGCCCGTGCGGTCCAGACCGTGGCGATCGAGGTCGGCCAGCAAGGCCACGACGCCCTTGCCATCCTCGGTCAAATTGCCGTCGCGACCAAAGAAGCGCAGCTTCGCCTCCGCGTACAAGCCCTTGACGACCTTGGCATCCGGACCGGCGGCCTTCTGCAGCGCCGCCAGCTGGGCGGTCTCCGCGGCGTCGGCCTTCTTCGCGGCGGCTGCGATGCGCGCGGCCATCTCGGCCAGCGTCGGCGCGTGACCGGACGCAGGCGCGGGGGCAGGCGCGGCAGCGGCGGGCTCGGGCGCTTCTGCGGGAGTCTCCGCTTCGGCAGCCGGAGCAGGCTTCTTCGGCTCCTTTGGTTTCGAATCGCATCCGGACACGGCGATCGCCACGGCGACGGCCAGCGGTGGCGCGATCCAGGCAAGGGAAACGGTCCAATTCCCGCGTGAAAACATGGTCTTCCTTGGCGGACCGTGCCTTTGGCGCCGCAGCGCGCGCGGATCCCGCAAGGTGACGATAATCGCACCACGTCAGCCGTCAACGAAATCGGCTGGAGTCGGCGGACCCCGCTGCCCAGGCACGATCGGCGGCGGCGTGGGGACTGCGCGCCCCGGACGGCGGCGAAGCAGCACATGACGAATCGACCACGAATAGCATGACATTACTGCATTTCAGCGGAATCCGCAGCCGCGGACCTGGTCCTTGCATGGCCTGCAGCGTGCGCACGATGCGCCCCACCCAGCGAGGAGACCCGAGATGCTGAACCAGCCTGCCCTGCACCGTTCCAACTGCCCGGCCATCGGACCGAGCACGTGGCGCCTCGCGCGCTCCATCGCCCGCAAGCAGCACCGGACCTACGCCAGCGCGGCGGACTTGACGGGCGAGGCGATGCTGGCGGCGATCGAGTGCGGCCGGCGCTTCGACGCGGAGCGCGGCCTGGCGCCGGATACCTATGCATTCGTGCGCATGCGCGGGCGGGCGCTCGATGTGCTGCGCCGCGAAGCCCGCCACCACCGCACGTGCCTCGCGCTGCAGCAGGAGGAGGCGGCGGCGCCGGCGCAGCACGCCCGCACGGCGATCACGGCGCGCATCGATGTCGGGCGCGCGATTGCGGCGGTGGCGGGCGAGCTGCGCAGCTCCGAGCGGCTGGTGCTCAGCGGTCTGTACGTTGAGGACGCGACAGTGCGGGAGCTGGCGCAACTGGGGCCGTACAGCGAAAGTCAGCTGCACCGCGCCCACGCGAGCCTATTGCGTAGGCTGCGCGGGCAGTTGCTGGAGGGGACGCAGATGGAACTGCGGGCGCCGTGAAGGAAGGGGCGGCGGATCGGCTACCAGGAACCGTGGCTGCCGTGCGAGCCGTGCGAGCCGTGGCTGCCGTGCGAGCCGTGCGAGCCGTGGCTGCCGTGCGAGCCGTGCGAACCGTGGCTGCCGTGCGAGCCGTGGCTGCCGTGCGAACCGTGCGAGCCGTGGCTGCAGTGCTCGCCGACGATCTCGAACGCGTTGGTCGACAACGTCGCGCCCTGCGTGGTCGCAACCAGCATCGAGACGACACGCCCTTCCTGCTGATCGCTGATCGCCTCTTCTTCGGCGGACAGGAAGCTGGCGGCGTTCTTCTTCATCTTCGGCAGGATCTTCTTCATCGTCTCCCCACTTCGACAAGACTCCGTACGCCTGGTCTTTGCTGCGCGCCCCGGATCCGCTCGCGCCTCAGACTGTCACGGTCGACCGGGGCTTGGCAAGCGAGCAGCTCGCCGCGACCAGGTCCAAGCCAGGGGCAGTATAGCGGAGGCGCCGGTCGCCTGCCTAGTCATGTTCTGCTCGGTCCACTTCCGTGCGGTTCCCCTGCGCGCCCCAACCCCAATCGAGGCGCGAAATCCGCAGTGTCACGTCACAGCCGCGCCAGCAAATGCCAAGCGCGTCAGACAGTTGCATGGCACCCGACCGATCAGGCCGCTGGGGCCTGTCCGCCGCGAGCGACCACGCAGCTACCACGATCCGTGCGAGCCGTGGCTGCCGTGCGAGCCGTGGCTGCCGTGCGAACCGTGGCTGCCGTGCGAGCCGTGGCTGCCGTGCGAGCCGTGGCTGCCGTGCGAGCCGTGGCTGCCGTGCGAACCGTGGCTGCCGTGCGAGCCGTGGCTGCCGTGCGAGCCGTGGCTGCAGTGCTCTGCACCGAGCTCACCCTCTCCCGACGCCATTTCCGATCCGCTGATCGCGGACAGGGCGAGGAAGGTCGACACGCGCGCGCCGTGCTTCTCCGAGATCGTCCCCTCTTCGGTGGAGAGGAAGTCGGCAGCACTCTTCTTCAATTTCGGAAGCGTCTTCTTGGTCATGGTGTCCCCATCCGTCGCGTCTCGTGCGCGGGTGCGAGGCGTGGCAGCGCCTGATTGACGGACTCAGCAATCTAGCAAGCACAGCACGAGAATCTAGCAAGAACCAGCACGCGCGTCTTCGAGAGCGTGTTTGACCCGAGGGCCTGAAGCAGCGCAAACTACAGACGATTTGATTTGTCACGAAGTCTGTTGCGCATCCGGGGAATCAGTCGGATGGCGGAGGGCGAACCCCCCTCTTCGGAGTACCATTGCCCCGCTCGCGTGTCAACAACGACGTCAGGATCCAGCCTTGCGGCCCTTGACCTACGGCGGGTGGCTGGCTAAACCCCTCGCGCTTGCGCATGGCTGCGGTGCATGATGTGCGCGCGGGTGATGCCCGCGCTGGAGTGCTTGTGCCACAAGAGCTTGAATTGGCAGACCTTCTCGACTACGTGAACCACTTGACGGCGCGGGGTATCCCGGCGGCGATCGTCGGCCCGGCTGCCTTGGCCGTCGCGCTGCAGGCCCCTCTGCCTGCTGGGGAAGCGTGGACGGTGGCCGTGGCGCAGGCCGATCTGGCGGCCGCGCAGGCCGAAAAAACCCCGCTGCGCGTGGCGCTGCAGTCTTTCGCGACCGGGACGTCTGCGGATGCGGGAATGCCCTGGCTGCAAGCGCTGCGCGCCCACCTGGAGACCGAGCCGGTGCGCGCCTGGGCGGTCGCGATCGTGCAAGGCGCCGTCATCGATCCCTTCGGCGCCGTGGCGGACGCCGCCGAGGGCCGGTTGCGCCTGCGCAGCGACGTGCGCGGCTTCCTGCGCGCGGAAGGCGCCAACGTCCTGGCGCTGGCGGCCTGGGTCGCGCGCTCCGGCCTGCGCCCGACCAGCGAAGCGCTGCGCATCGCCCAGCGCGACGCCGCCAACATCCTGCAAGCCGATCGCGCGCTGTGGTGCGAGCGCTTCGGCGCCGTGCTGATGGGCGAGCACGCCGGCGCGGGCCTGCAGTTCCTCTTCGACGCCGGCGTGTTGCAGTACATGGTGCCGGAGGTCTGCGCCATGGTGGGCTTTCACGCCTCCTGCCCCGTGCACCACAAGGACATCTGGGACCATACGCTGCAGGTCATCGAGAAGTGCCCGTTTACGCTCGCAGTGCGCTGGGCGGCGCTGATGCACGACGCCGGCAAGATGCTGACGCGCTCGATCGGCAAGCAAGGGCGCGTGCACTTCTTTCGCCACGAGGAGATGGGCGCCTCGCTCATGGAAGGCGTCGCCGGGCGCTTCCACATGGACGCGGACCTGCGCGATCGCATCGTCTACATCATCGCCAACCATGCGCGCGCCAACGTCTATGCCACGGATTGGACCGACAGCGCGGTGCGGCGGCTGATCCGCGACATGGGCGGGCACCTGGCCGACGTGCTGGCGTTCTCGCAGAGCGACTTCACGACCAAGCGGGCGTGGCGCATCGCGGAAGTGCGCGCGCTGGCTCAGGAACTGAACGAGCGGATTCCGCGCATCGCGGAGGAGGACGCGCGCGTGCCGCCGCTGCCCAAGGGGCTCGGCAACGTCATCATGGCGCAGACGGGGCTGGGGCCGGGGCCGTGGCTGGGCGCGGCGGTACACTGGCTCGAGGCGGAGGTGGAAGCGGGCCACATCGCGGCGCAGCTCGAGGCCGAGACGTACCTGGCGTACCTGCGGAAAGAAGCGCCGGAGTTGCTGGCCGTGGCGCCCGATGCGGTGCAGAAGCGCGTGCCGCGGGCCAAGCCGGCGTCAACCTAGGTCGATCGGCGGCGTGCAGCGGCGGCAGCACTCCGGCAGCTGCTCGCGGATGTGGTGGATCGCGTGCCGCGCTTTGTCGAGGAAGTCCGAGGTGCTGGGCACGAAGTGGCGCTGCGGATGCCCGCTCCACGCCTGCGCGATGCGCTGGTCGATGGCGTGGGCTTCGGCCAGCGACTCCAACCGCAGCGGATTCGAGTGGTTGTAGCCCGTCAGCTCCGGCGTGCGCATGTGGATGACCGCGTCGTAGCGCGCGAGCTGCTGGCCGCGCGAGGAGCCCATGGCGTCCAGCAGCTCCTCGCCGCTTTCCCGCGGCCAGTAGGCCATGCCGTCCAGCGTGCCGCGGTCGCACAGGACAATCGCGGTGTCGTCCTCCGCGGCCGCCAGCTGCTCCAACTCCAGCTGCACGCGAAAGATGGCGCGCTGGGCGGCCATGCGCGCCGCCTCGGAGCCACCGCGCGGAAAGCCGCCGGAGAAGAGGATGGTCGCCGACTCCGGCAAGACCTTGACATGCCTGCAGAAAAACCGGCGCACCAGCTCCAGCACGGCGGTCTTGCCCGCGCCGGGTCCGCCGGTCAGCACGACGCGGCGGTGGCTGTGGAACGCCTTGCAGTCGCATTGCGCCATGGCGACCTCCTGCCCTGCCTAGCCGGCGCCCAGGGCGCGCAATTGCTCCGTGTCGAGCAAGCCGCGCGCCGCCAAAGCTGTGAACGCACTCACCATTCCCTCGATCGCCGACGACACGATGCCGCCCGCGTAGCCCGCCCCCTCCGCACAAGGATACAGGTCGCGGTGGCTGAGCGACTGGCGATCGGCGCCGCGCAGGACGCGCACCGGCGAAGACGTCGTGGTTTCCACGCCGACGATGATCGCGTCCTGGTGCAGGTAGCCGCGCAACTGGCCGCGATCGATCTGGCGCGAGGCGCGCTGCAGCGCCTCGGCGATGCGCGGCGGCAGCAAGCGGTCGATGCGCCCTGGCGTCAGACCCGGACGGTACGAGAAATGCTGCGGCAGATCCGTGGAATCGCGTCCAGCGGCGAAGTCCGCCAGCCGCTGCGCGGGAGCGTGGTAGTTGGCGCCGCCCTGCACGAACGCCGCGCGCTCCAAGTGCTCCTGCAGCGCCACGCCGAGGAGCGCACCGCCCGCCACGTGGGCGCCGAAATCGGGATCCGCATCGAGATCGCCGGGTTCATCGATCCAGAACTCGGTCGCGGGCAGTTGCGCCACCAGCGCCGCGTTGGCGAACGGCGTGTTGCGGCCGGCGTTCGACATGCCGTTGACGTTCAGGCGCCCGAGGCTGGCCGGCGAAGGCAGCACGAAGCCGCCGGGGCACATGCAGAAGGAGTAGACGCCGCGCCCGCCGGCGGTGTTCTGCGCCAAGAAGTATTCCGCGGCGCCCACTTGCGGATGACCGGCCAGCGGGCCCAGCTGCGCCTCGTCGACGAACGCCTGCGGGTGCTCGACGCGGGCGCCGATGGCGAAGTCCTTGCGCTCGAGCGCCACGCCGCGCCGCGCCAGCATGGCATAGGTGTCGCGCGCGGAGTGGCCTGTCGCGAAAATCACAGGCGCACCAAGCACTTCCGAACCATCGGCCAGCACGACGCCGACGACGCGCGGTCCCGGCGCCACCAGCAGGTCGACGACCTTGCTGTCGAAACGCAGCGTGTGGCCGGCCTCCTGCAGCGCGTGGCGCAGCACTTTCATCATCGGGATCAGGCGGTTGGTGCCGATGTGCGGATGCGCCTGCACCAGGATCTCGCGGCTGGCGCCCAGGGCCACCAGGCGCTCGTAGACCGGCCGCACCAGCGGATGCTTGGAGCGCGTGTAGAGCTTGCCGTCCGAGTAGGTGCCCGCGCCGCCCTCGCCGAAACACAGGTTGGACTCGGCGTGCAACTGGCCGTGCACACGCAGATCGCGGACGTGCAGGTTGCGCGTCTCGACGGCGTCGCCGCGCTCCAGCACGGTGCAGGCCACGCCCGCCTCGGCAAAAGCGAGCGCGGCGAACAGGCCCGCCGGGCCCATCCCCACGACGATCGGACGCAAATCGCCGGCCGGCTTCGCGAGGCGCACCGGGCGCAGCAGCGGCGGCAGGGAGCGATCGGGCGGCACTTCGTCCACCGAGAAGGCGTCGCAGCGCAGCACCCACCAGGGCGAGCGGCGCTGGCGCACGTCGAGCGAACGGCGGCGCACGATGACCGTGGCCAGTTCCTCGCGCGGCACGTGCAGCGCGGCACAAACTGCGGAAACCACCGAGGGATCGTCATCGCCGGGCAGGCCATCGCGGGCGACGGGCAGGCGGATGTCGACCGTTTTCATGACGTGGATCCTCCGGATGGGGCGCGAGCTTAGACGCGGCCGCGCCGCTTGGCCACCGTGCGTGTTTTCGCGGCGCTGACTGGGCCGTGGTATAGTTGCCGCCGCGAATCGGCCTGCTGCCGCGCGCGCCTCGTCATCCCGAGATCCAACGCATGTCGCGAGCTTCGAACCACAGCGCCTGGGCCAAGTTGCGCAGCAGAGCCGTGCCGCTGCTGGCGCTGGGGCTGCTGTGGTCGACGCCGGTGCTGGCCGCGGACAGCGACGGCGACGGCTTGGATGATGCGTGGGAGATCGCGCACTTCGGCAATCTGGCGCAGACGGGCAGCGGCGATCCGGACCAGGACGGGCTGGACAACCTGGGCGAGCAGACCGCGGGCAGCGACCCGCAGAACCCGGACACGGACGGCGACGGGCTGCTGGACGGCGCGGAAGTGCTGCCGAAAGACCCGAAATTCAAGAGCGATCCGACGAAGATCGACACCGACGGCGACCTGCTGGGCGATGCCGACGAGGTGCTGAAGTACTTCACGAACCCGAGCGAGGTCGACACGGACGGCGACGGGCTGCCCGACAACGTCGAAGTGCTGATCTACAAGACGAGTCCGCTGCTGGTGGACACGGATGGCGGGTTCTCGGACGACGGCGCGGAGGTGCTGATCGACGGAACCGATCCGACCAAACCTGATGATGACAAGAAGGATTCGGACGGCGATGGCCTGTCCGACTGGCAGGAGATCCATACCTACAAGACCAACCGCTTCGCCAAGGACACGGACGAGGACGGGCTGGAGGACGGCGACGAGGTCAAGGGCGGCAAGACCAGCCCGATCATCGCGGACATGGACGGCGACGGGCTGCTCGATGGCTTCGAGGTGCTGCTCTACAAGACCAACCCGCTGCTGCCGGACACGGATGGCGACGGGCTGAGCGATGGCGCCGAGGTGAACACCTGGAAGACGAGCCCGATCCTGGTGGACACGGACTGGGACAGCCTGAGCGACGGCGACGAGGTCAACCTCTACAAGTGCAACCCGCTGAGCGCGGACAGCGACGGCGGCGGGCTGTACGACGCGGTGGAGGTGCACGACGGGCTGGATCCGAACAGCTCCAAGGACGACAAGGGCAAGGACACCGATGGCGACGGGCTGTCGGACAACTACGAGCTGACGGTCTCCAAGACGGCGGTGAACGACGCGGACACGGATGGCGACGGGCTCAAGGACGGGCAGGAGGTGTTCCGGCTGGCCGACCACCTGGTGACCGATCCGAACGACGCGGACACGGATGACGACGGGCGGCTGGACGGCAACGAAGGCGGCGTGTCGTATGACGGGTTGGCGCCGCATGTGGTGGGCGGGACCTCGCCGGTGCTGTTCGACACCGATGGCGATGGCCTGGGGGATGGCCTGGAGGTCGGCCTGGCGACGCCGCAAGTGTCGGCCAAGCAGCCGGGCGCGACCAAGGGTCCATTCCAGGGCGACCTCGATCCGGCGAGCAAGAGCAATCCGCTGAATTGGGACACGGACGGGGACGGGCTGACGGACGGTTCGGAGGACAAGAACCTCAATGGCGCGTGGGAGCCGCTCTTGGGCGAGACCGATCCGACCAAGTTCGACACGGACGGCGACGGGCTGGATGACGGCTGGGAGTGGCTGTACAGCGGGCCGGCCGGCGAGGGGCAGCCGCTCAAGCCGCTGGATGCCAGTGACGGGCTGGCGGACAACGATGGCGATGGCCTGAGCAACCAGGCGGAGTACAGCGTCCAGAAGCTGGACAAGGACGGCAAGATCGTCCCCAACCGCACGAATCCGCGCGCCAAGGACACGGACAAGGACGGGCTGCCGGACCTGCCGGAGGTGCAAGGCCAGTACGGCGGCCCGAATCCGCTGTTCCAGGGCAGCGATCCGAACAACCAGGACACGGATGGCGACGGGCTGGCGGACGGGCTGGAAGACAAGAACAAGAATGGGCTTTTTGACGTCGGGGAGACCAATCCGAACAAGGCCGACTCGGACGGCGACAACCTGCCGGACGGCGTCGAGGACAAGAACCACAACGGCGTGTGGGACAAGCAGCTGGGCGAGAGCGACCCGACCAAGGCCGACACGGATGGCGACGGGCTCAATGACGGCCTCGAGGTGAACTTCTACGGGACGAGCCCGGTGCTGGCGGACACGGACGGCGACGGGCTGCCGGACGGGCTGGAGCTGGGCAAGAAGGGCGATGCCGACCCGACCACGACGACCAGCCCGCTGCAGACCGACAGCGATGGCGACGGGTTGAGCGACGGCGCGGAAGACAAGAACAAGAACGGCAAGGTGGATGCGGGCGAGACGAACCCGCTGGTGGCCGACACGGACAGCGATGGGCTGGGCGACGGGCTGGAGCTGGGTCTGGCGGGCGATGCGGATCCGGGGACCAAGACCAATCCGCTGGTCAAGGACACGGACGGCGATCTGCTGCCGGACGGCGTCGAGGACAAGAACCACAACGGCAAGGTGGACACGGGCGAGACGGATCCGAACAACCCGGACACGGACGGCGGCGGGACGCCGGACGGCGAGGAGGTGCTGACCAACTTCACGAATCCGCTCGATCCCAAGGACGATGCGCAGGGGGACTCGGATGGGGATGGGCTGACGAACGCCGTGGAGCTGGCGCTGGGCACCGATCCGAAGAAGGCGGACA
>CAIXAA010000104.1 GCA_903917305.1 uncultured Myxococcales bacterium
CCTCAGCATCGACCAGCAGCGCACCGGGCTGGATCCCGCCGCAACCGTTCAGGAAAGCGCGACAGTGACCGGCGGCGATTGGGTGATGCTGGGGCAGCGCAAGCTGCACGTGGCGTCCTACCTGGAGCAGTTCCTGTTCAAGAGCCAGGACTTGCGCCAGCCGGTGGCGACGCTGTCCGGCGGCCAGAAGTTCCGCCTGCTGCTGGCGCGGCGGCTGCAGGAGCCGAGCAATGTCCTGCTGCTCGACGAGCCGACCAACGATCTGGATTTCGAGACGCTCGAGGTGCTCGAGGAGGCGCTGCTGGCGTGGCCGGGCTGCCTGCTGACGGTGAGCCACGATCGCGCGTTCCTCGACCGCATCTGCACCGGCATCCTGCACATCGTCGGCGACGGCTCGGTGGAGCACCATGCTGGCAACTACTCGCAATTCGCCGAGAATCAGGCGGAGCGCAAGCGCGCCGAGCGGCAAGCGGAGCTGGCGTCGGTGCGCGCCCAGGAACCTGGACCGCGCAAGACCGAAGGTGCTCCGCCCAAGCTGACGTTCCAGGAAGACAAGCGGCTGGCGGGCATCGAGGCGGAGATCGAGCAGGCGGAGGCGGCGGTCGCGAAGGCCGAGGCCGTGCTGCAGGATCCCACAGTCACATCTGAATACGCGAAGTTGCAAGCGGCGACGGCGGCGCACGAGGCAGCGAGCGCGGCGCGCGACGGGCTGTATGCGGAGTGGGAGCGGCTCGAGCAGAAGGCCGAGGCCTGGCGCGCCTGGAAGGACGGCCGCGCGACCTGAGCGCGTGGCGACAAACGTTGCAGGAAACGCACAATCGGCGTAGCATGGCGCCCCTTTCGCCCGGCGGCACAAGTCCGGCTGCGATGCAACTGGCAAGGAACGATCATGGCAAACACGAAGAACGTCAAGGACAACACCGGTCTGCGCAAGGCGCTCAAGCGCGCCCAGCGTCGCCGCCTGAAGGCCGTCGATCAGGGCCTCGACCACGCGACGCGCGGCAAGCTGCGCCGCGCCCGCAAGGAGAAGCACGTCGGTCTGCGCGAGTTTCTCGCCAAAAACGCCTAGCCAGAATCTTCGTTTCTGGCTAAGCGTGTTTCCTGTTGGCTGGGTCGCCGAGCGCGCCGATGCGGACGCGCCGGCTCCGTAAACGCACCGATCAGTTCAGAACTTGAGGATCTGCCAGCGTGAACGGCGCAATCGCCGCTTCCAGCGCTTCGCCGTCCTCTGCCACCAGCGAAAACTTGCCGTGCATCGTGCCGACCGGCGTATCGAGCGGGCAGCCTGACACGTACTCGAAGCCTTCGTTCGGCCGCATCGTCGGCTGGTGCCCGACCACGCCCTGCCCGCGCACGACCTCGATCTTGCCGTCCGCGTTGGTGATCACCCACTCGCGGCTGAGCAGCTGGACGACGCGAGCGGTCAGGTTCGTGATGGTGACCTGGTAGGCGAAGAACCAGTGGCCTTCGTCGGGCGCCGACTGCTCCGGGACGTAGCGCGCAACGACATCGACGCGGATGCCCTCGGTGACGACGCTGGAGTTGGTCATTGCGGGTGATTCGCCGGGTGCGCGGCGGTTGCGCCGACCTTGGCCGGACCGGCGTGCGGCGCGGCGGCCTTGCCAGCAGCGGCCGGTGCGTGGGCGGCGGCGGGCTTGGCAGCGGCGGCGGGACGGGCGGCAGGGTGTGCGACGGGCTTCGCGACCGCAGGCTTGGCTGCCGGAGCGGCAGGCTTCGCGACCGCAGGCTTCACAGCCGGAACGGCAGGCTTGGCGACCGCAGGCTTCACAGCCGGAACGGCAGGCTTGGCGACCGCAGGCTTCGCAGCCGGAACGGCAGGCTTGGCCACCGCAGGCTTCGCAGCCGGAACGGCAGGCTTGGCCACCGCAGGTTTCGCACCCGGAACGGCGGGCTTGGCCACCGCAGGTTTCGCACCCGGAACGGCGGGCTTGGCCACCGCAGGCTTCGCAGCCGGAACGGCGGGCTTGGCGACCGCAGGCTTCGCAGCCGGAACGGCGGGCTTGGCGACCGCAGGCTTCGCAGCCGGAACGGCAGGCTTGGCGGCCGCCGGCTTGCCGGCCGGAACCGCAGGCTTGGCCGCTGCGGGCTTGGCCGCCGGCGCCGCAGGCTTCGCGGCCGCGGGCTTGGCCGCCGGCACGGCGGGCTTGGCGATCGCCGGCTTGGCCGGCACCGGCACGATCGGCTGCGCAGCCGTGGCCTGCACTTTCTCAGCCTTCTCCACCTTCTCCGCGGCCGGCTTGCCCTTCGGCTCCGGCTTCTCGACCTTCTCCAACGGCTTGTCAGCCCAGGCCAGGCGCTCCGCGCGCTGCTCCACCAGCCGCTCCGCCGCCCGCTCCGCCTTGGCGCGCTTGAGGTCGGCCTCCACACCCTCCGGCTCCACCGCCGCTGCGTGCTTGACCGCCACCGGCTTGCCGGCCGGCACCGCCGCCGCGTGCGCCGCCGGCTCGGGCGCCATCATGCCCGCCGATCGCAGCACCGGCGCCGCGCGAAACGCCGCTGGCCCTGCCGGCACCGGATGCGCCACCGGGGTCTTGGCACCCGCCACCGCATCGGTCCGCGTCGCCGGCGTGTCGTCGTCGAACAGCTGCGCGAGGGATTGATCCGTCACTTCAGGCAGGTGCACCTGGCTTCCCGTGACTTCGAGCAGCACCGCGAACAGGATCAGCGCCCCGCACGCCCACGCCACGACGCCCGCGAGCGCCAGCCCTTGCTGCTCCGGCGCGAGCATCCGCGTCTGCCCGGACGCCTTGGCCGCCCGCACCGGCTTGTCGCCGACCGGCCTGGCCTCTTCGGGTTTGCGCGGGCGCTTCAAGCTGCTCGGCTCCAGCACGTCGATCGGACCCGAAGTCTCCAGCGCCGGAGCGCTCTTGGGCAGCACGCGCGACGGCGTGTCGACCACGCCCTCGGGCCGGTAGGACTTGCCCACCGCCGCTTCCGCCGGCAGCATCCCGACCTGGCTGCGGCGCCGCGCCCGCTCCAACTCCGCGTTCGGACTGCGGACTCCCGTCACGGGCTTGAGCTCGATCGCATTGGCGTTCGCGGCGTTCCAGTCGATGCGGCTGTCCGTGTTGCCCAGGCCGAGCCGCTGCATGCGCTGCTCGCGGCCCAAATCCGTGTGATTCCCGGGAGGCAGCGTACTCGCGTGCGCCGCCGGCTTGGGCGCCAGCACCGCACCGGAGGACAGGCGACCGCTGCTCTCGTCGTCGTTGATGAACAGCCGCTGGTCGCGCTGCCGGCTGCGCCGCGCCTCCGGCAGATCCATCAGCCGCAGCAGCGCCTCGGGCTTGTAGAGCGCGCGCGACGCCTTGGGAATCAGCTCCATCGCCGCCAACATCGCGTCGGCGCTGTGGAAACGCTCGTTCTCGTCGCGGCAGAGCGCCTTGCGCAGCCAGGTCTGGATGTCCGGCGCCAAGTTGTTGAACTTGCTGCCAAACTCGATCTCGCCGCGGATCGCGCGGGCTTGCAGCACCTCGGTCGTCCCCGGCCCGAACAGCGGCTGCCCGGTCAGCATCTCGTAGGCAACCGCGCCCAGCGCATAGAGATCCGCCCGAGCATCGACCCGCACGCCACGCGCCTGTTCCGGCGACATGTAGTGCATCTTGCCCTTGACGGTGCCGGTGCGCGTCCGATCGGAGCGGTGGTCGCCGCGCGCGATCCCGAAATCGGTCAGCTTGACCTGCGGCTGCCGCGAAATCAGCAGGTTCTGCGGGCTGATGTCGCGGTGCACGATACCCAGCACGCGCCCGTTGCGGCCCTTGTAGCCGTGGATGTACTTGAGCGCCGTCAGCGCCTGGCGCAGCACCTCGAACGCGACCGCCGACGTCATCACCTGGCGGTTCAGGCGGTGCGCAACAAGAAGCTGAGCAAGATCACGCCCTTCCACGAACTCCATCGCCAAGTACTGCGCGCCGTCGCACTCGCCGACTTCGTAGACGCGCACGACGTTGGGGTGCTCGAACTGCTGGACGATGCGGCCTTCATCCTTGAACATCCGAATGAATTCGGGATTTTCCGACAGGTGATCGTGCAGGATCTTGAGCGCCAGCGGCTTGCCGTAGAGCGGATCGCCCACTTCGACTTCGGCGCGGTACACCGTCGCCATGCCGCCCGAAGCGATCTTGGCCGTGAGCTTGAAGCGCCCGAAAGGCTTGGGCGGATTGAGCGAACCGGTGATCATGGCGCCCGCCGACGTCCCGTGGTGTGCGCGGCGAAGCTGCCGCAGGCGACACGGGTGACTGTCCTGCGAACCTAGACCGGAATGCCAGTTCGTCCAGTTTTTTCCAGCGCAAAAACTTCGCGAGGTGACAAATAACGCAGCTACGCGGAGATGCGCGACACGTGGCGCGGCGCGCTCGCGACCATGGCCTCGATGTCCTCGATTTCCTTGACGCATTCGCCGGTGAGGACATCCGGGCCATCGTCCGTGACCAGGACGTCGTCCTCGATGCGAATGCCGATGCCGCGCAGGGCGATCGGGGCGCTCGTGTCGTCCTTGGCGATGTAGATGCCGGGCTCGACCGTCAGCACCATGCCGGCCGCGAGGCTGCGCCACTCGCCGCCCTGCCGGTAGCGGCCCACGTCGTGCACGTCCATGCCGAGCCAATGGCTGGTGCGGTGCATGTAGTAGCGGCGGTAGGCCTCGCTGGCGATCAGATCCGTGACGTTGCCGTCCAAGAGCCCAAGCGAGACCATGCCTTCCGTTAGCGTGCGCACCGCGACGTCGTGCACGTCCTGGGCGGCGCGCCCTACCCGGCAGGCGTCGATCGCGCGCAGCTCCGCTTCGAGCACGACTTCGTAGACCGCGCGCTGCGCCGGCGAGAAACGGCCCGACACCGGAAACACGCGCGTCACGTCCGCCGTCAGGAAGTCGAGCTCCGCGCCGGCGTCGATCAGCACCAGATCGCCGTCCGCCGCGCGCTGCCGGTTGGTCGTGTAGTGCAGGATCGTCGCATTCTCGCCCGCCGCCACGATGCTGCCGTAGCCGACGCGCTGCGATCCGGAAGCCTGGAAGACGAACTCCAGCGCCGCCTGCATCTCCCACTCGCCCACGCCCGGCGCGCCGATGCGCATCGCTTCGTGGTGCCCCTGCGCCGTGATGGACGCCGCCCGGCGCAGCGTCTCGATCTCCTGGGGCTGCTTGTGCAGGCGCATCTCGCTGAGCACGGCCAGCGGATCCGCAAAGTAATCCGGGCCATCGATGCCAAGCCGCGGCTGGGTGCGGTGGCGCTGGGCCGCGGCCAGCACGATCTTGTCCAGCGGCGCGTGGCGACCCAGCGTGAAGCAGACCTGGCGCGTGCCTTCGACGAGGCGCGGCAGCTCCGTCTCGAATTCGCTGATCGGAAATGCTTTCTCGGCGCGGTAGCGATCCACGGCGCCTTCGACGCCAGCGCGCCGCCCATTCCACGTCTCCGCATCGCGGTCGCGCGGGCGCACGAACAGCACCACCTGCTCGCCCTGCCGACCCGGGCAGAGCACGAGGATGGCGTCCGGCTCCTCGAAGCCGGTCAGATAGTAGAAATCGCTGTCCTGCCGAAAGGCGTAGTCGACGTCGGCATTGCGCTGCTGCTCGCGCGCGGCGGGCACGATCAGGATCGAACCGGGACCGTAGGCGTCCATCAACTGTTGACGGCGACGGGCAAAAATGTGCGGCATGGCTACTCCGGTCGGGCTGGGAAGGTGGCGAAGTGTAGCCGGGCCATGCACGCTCTGCCAATCGATCAAGCGGCTGGCCGACGGCACGGTCACAAACGGCAACGGAGAGGGCGGTTGACTTGGCGCAAGCGAGATTCCATGCTCTCTGCCCCATTGCGGCAGCTCAAGTGGCGCGTCGCAATGCCGGACGCAGCGAGGCTGCGTGGTCATCCGGCGGCGCTTTTGGCACAAAGGAGAGCGATGAACGCGGGCACGCACTCGAAGACCTGGACGACAGGTCGGTTGCCGTGGCTGGCGCTGCTGGCCCTGGTTGCTTCGGGATGTGGCGCTGCCGCTTTCGAGCGGTCGGGCAATGCGAAGAAGTATCGGCCGTTGCCGCTGGGCGCGACGGTGCGCATCGTCGACAAGGCGAGCGAACTGACGCAGCCGGTCGAGGAGCTCGGCGTGCTGCGCACGACGACGCGCGGCGATCCGGCGGGCCGCATGGAAGCCGAGGAGACGTTCAAGACGCACGCGCTGCGCTATGGCTGCGATGCCGTGGCGGACGTGCAGTCGTCGCGGCGCGAGATCCAGATCACCAAGCGAACCAAGACGATCGGGCACAACGGCATCCCGGTCTACACCGACGAGAAGGTGATCGCGGCGGAGCACGACTGGACCGCGCAGTGCCTGCGGACGCCGGATGCGCCGCTGGAGCCGGGTGCGCCCAAGGTGGAGGCGGCGCCGGAGCCGGTCAAGCCGCTGCCGCCGGTCAAGAAGGGCAAGCAGCCGAAAGTCGAAGCAAAACCGGAGCCGAAGCCGACGCCCAAGCCGGTCAGGTCGGAGCCGAAGGTCGTCGCGCGCGCCGAGCCCAAGCCGGAGCCCAAGGCGCCGGTGGATCAGCATCCGCAGATCATCATTGACGAAACCACGCCCGTGCGGCCCGCCAAGCGCGTGGAGCCGGCCCCGGAGGTCAAGCCGGAGCCCAAGCCGGAGCCCAGGGTCGAGCCCAAGCCGGAGCCGCGGCCGGAGCCCAAGCCGCTGCCCAAGCCCGAGCCCGCGCCGGTGAGCGCACCGCCGCCGCCGCAAAAAGCGGATTTCGATCCCAAGGTTGCCAGCGAAGTGGCGCGCGCGTTCCTCGCCTTCTCGGACGCCTTCGTTCGCGCCCAGCCGGAGCGCATCTGCGGCATGTTCGACGACAACGTCGCGATCGACATCCAGTCTTCGCAGCCAAAGCTGCGCATCAAGGATCAGCTGACGTCGGCGGCGGCGTGCCAGTCGCTGACGGACGGAGAGCTGGCGCATTACGTCAAGGATCTCGGGCCGGCGGAAGTGCACGCGGAGATGATGACGCTGATTCCGTCGTTGTTTCAGCTCTATGGCGGCGCGTACCTGCAGCTGGACAGTGCCCAGCAGAAGCACTACGCAGATGCGCTGCGCAATTCGCGGGTTGGCAAGAAGGCCCTGGCCTGCACGATGTACAACGTCGCGCCGGCGGAGGACCTGTTCAAGGTCTCGCTGACGTGCTCCGGGGTGACGTCGTTCCGCGTGCTGTTGCGGCGCACGGCGCCGGATAGCTTCAAGGTCATGCAGTTCACGCACGTCCGCTAGCCTTGTCGGCTGGTGCGCTCGCGCCTGTCGCCGCGACACCTCGGCAGTGCTATCCTTCCTGCGCTCAGCTTCCAGGGAGGTGCCCGGTGACCCACGCCGTATTCCATCGTGCCGGATTTCGCCTGTTTGCAAGCGGTCTTGCCGCTCTCGCGCTGGGGGCTGCCGCCCTGCCCGCCACGGCCGCGCCGATCGAAGGCAAGCTGTTCCTGCCGGGCGAGAACGTGGCCAACCCTGATGGCGCGCTGTCGATCAGCAACAATCCTGCAGGCTTGGCCGAGCCTGCCGGTGTCGACGGGCGTCTGCAGTTCAATGCCGGCGGCGTGAAGGTCGGCGCGAGCCGCGGCACGGGCTGGGGCACGTTCCTCTCGGTGCCGCTGGGCGCGCTAGGCATCGGCGCCTCGCTCGAGCACGCGGAAGATCGCCTGAAATCCGGGCAGGATCCCGAGTGGTACGCCCGCTCGCGGCTGTCGCTGGGCGCTGGCCTTGCGCTTGGCGAGCGCGTGCGCATCGGCGCCACGACGACCTGGCACGCGCTGGAAGGCGGCGGTGATCTGAACTCCTGGGATCTCGGCCTGTTGCTGCGTCCGGCGCGCTGGTTCTCGTTGGGCGTGCGCGCCTCCGGCCTGCACGACGCCACCGGCAGCACCGCGGACGTCCTGACCACGCACTGGACCTGGGGCCTCGCCCTGCGCCCCCTCGGCAACGACCGCTTGACCGCCGCCGCCGACGTCGACTGGCCCGCTGGCGGCAACATCGGCACGTTTCGCGGCAGCATCTCCGGCCGCATCATCAACGGCGTGACATTGCTGTTGGAACATCTGGACTTCAAGCCCGTTGGCGCGACCTCCAGCGATGCGTTGCACGACCGCCGCACCACGCTGATGGTGCGCCTCGGCTTCGGCCGGGTCGGAGCGGACATCGCGGTGCACAGCGACAGCAACACGATCGGCGACGACAACGGCGGTCTCGCCGGCGGCATTCGCTTCTCGAGCGACGCGCCGCACTCGATGTTCAAGGCGGGCGACGCGGCGGTCAGCTTCAAGCTCAGCGGAACGCCGGAGGAGCACGACGGCGGCAAAGGTCAGCATTTCAGCCGGTTGCTGCTGGAGATGGAGCGCATCGGGCGCACGCCGGGCACGAACCTGGTCGTGCTGCGCGCCGACGATTTCGATCCGGACTGGGCGCAGACGGAGGAGCTGCGCGCGGCGGTGACGCACCTGCGCCACTCCGGCAAGCACGTGGTGTGGTACGCGGCGCAGATCACGACGCGCGGCCTGGTCCTGGCTTCGGCGTGCGATCGCATCGTGATGCCGCCGAGCGGCGCGATGACGGCCCACGGAATCGGCGCGGACTTCATCGGGTTGCACGACACGCTGGCCAAGCTGGGCATCGCGGTGCAGGCGCTGCGCTACGGCGCGTACAAGACCGCGCCGGAGAGCCTGACGCAGCAGGAGCCGTCGCGCGCCCTGCACGAGCAGATCGAGCACACGATCGAGCGGCGCTGGCAGACGGTGACGACGGCGGTGGCGCTGGGCCGCGAAGTCACGGCGGGCGCGCTCGAAGACGCGTTGCAGGACGGCGCCGTGTTTCCGGAGGACGCGCTGGCCGCGCACCTCATCGACGCGGTGGCGAACGAGGAGCGGCTGGAGCCGCAGCTGCGCGAGTGGGGTGTGCTCGGCGCGAGCGATTCGCTGCGCAAGTGGAGCCTGCCGCCGGTGCGCCGCTCGCAGTGGGGCGTGCAGCCACGCGTCACTGTGGTCGAAATCGACGGAACGATCGCGGACCACAAGGGCGGATCCTCGCTCATGGGCCGCACGATCGGCGGCGACGACATGGTGGAGACCATCAAGCAGGCGAGCGACGACTCGGCGACCAAGGCGATCGTGGCGCGCATCCACTCCCCGGGCGGCACGGTGGTCGGCAGTGAGCGGATGTACGAAGCGCTGCTCAAGGCCGGCAAGAAGAAGCCGGTGCTGGCTTCGATGGGTGCGGTGGCGGCGAGCGGCGGCTACTGGACGGCGCTGGGCGCGACCACGATCTTCGCGGATCGCGAGACGGTGACGGGCTCGGTCGGCATCTTCGCGCTCAAGCCGTCCCTTGGCGGGCTGTGGGAGAAGATCGGCTTGGGAGTCCATCACTTCGGCATCGGACCCCACGACGACGTCACGAGCCTGAACCGCCCGTGGACCGAGGCGGAGGAAGAGGTGCTGCACCGCACGCTCGGCCGCTACTACGGCCTGTTCCTCGATCGCGTGGCGCAGCGGCGCAAGATCGACCGTGCTTCCCTGCCCTTGCTGGCGGAAGGGCGCATCTGGTTCGGCGACGAGGCGCTCACGCACCACATGGTCGATCGCGTTGGCGGTCTGCTCGACGCGCTGGCGGAGGCGCGGCGCGTGGCGCGGCTGGACGATCCGGAAGATGTGAAGGTGCGGTTCCTGCCGCGGCCGACCCTGCTGGAGCAGCTGCGTGCCTCGATCGGCGTGAGCGTGATGTCCGACGTGCTGCAGCCGGCAGACGCGGCGTGGATGCAGGCGCTGCGCACCGCGGCGGGTCCGTGGCTGGACGCGGCACAGCTCCAGGATCTGGGCGCGACCGGCCAGCCCCTGGCGCTGCTGCCGGTGCGCGTCGACGCGCCCTGACGCCACCGCCGCCGGCGACATCAGCTGTGGCGAGGCCGTCGCGGCGTGTGTATCATGCCTCGATGTCACCAAGAACCTTGAGGCAACAGGTGAAAGCGATGGCGAACATGGGCAGGATCGCGGCGCTTGCGCTGGCTTTGGCCTTGTTTGCGTGTTCGACGCCGCAGTACCCCTTGCAGCACGCGGGATCGGCTGACGCGGGCGCCGCGGACGGCAGCGGCGATGGCGGCTCCACGGCCAAAAAGTCGTTGGCACTCAAGATGATCACGCCGTCGCGCAGCCCGCTGGCAGGCGGCATCGACCTGGATCTGGCCGGTGACGGCTTCGCCGCTTCGACCAAGGTGTGGATCGGCGCGACGGAGGCGACGGTTCAGTATGTGGCCGGAACGACGCACTTGTTTGTCACGGCCCCGCCCGCGACCGTGCCAGGGCAGGTGGACGTCCGCGTGCAGAACGGCACCGGCGCACCGGTGGTACTCGCCAAGGGCCTGACGTATCTGGGGAAAGTGACGGTCGACAGCTTCGACCCGTTGCAGGGTCCGGAGGTGGGCGGCACGGAGATCACGGTGCGCGGCAGCGGCTTCCTGCCGGGCGACCGCGTGCTGGTCGGCTATGCGGAGGCACTGTCAAGCCAAGTCGTTGATTCAACAACGATCGTCGCGGTCGTGCCGCCACTGCCGGGGGCGACGGCGCCCGATGCCCCGGACCTCGTCAAGTCCATCGTCGCCGTGCGGCATGGCAGCGGCCTGACCCAAGCGACCGCGCCGTTCACCTATGGCCGTGTTCCGCAAATTGATTTCGTTACGCCCGCGGTCGTCGGGCTGGACGGTGGCGCGGTCACGCTGCATGGCAGCGCGCTGGGCAACGCGACGGCGCTCTATGCCCACGGCGCCCTGAGCGATCTGGCGGCAGGCACCGCGGGTGGCGTGCGCGGCGCCACCGTGCCTGCGCTGCATGCCCTTGATCCGACTGCGCAACCCGGCCCGGCGGACCTGCTGTGGACCAGCCCCTTCGGCAACGGCAAGCTCTCGCCGGCCTTTGCCTACGCCGATCCGGCGGGCGGTCTGGCGCTCTACGGCGCCGTGCCGGCGGTCGGGTCGTCGTCCGGCGGAGAACCGGTCACGTTGCTCCTGTCGCTGCCCCCCGGCACCCCCCTCGACGGCGTGGAATTCGCCGGCATCAGCATCCAATCCGTCAATGACAACGGGCAGTTCGTCGTCAGCGCCCCGGCACACAAGGCCGGCAGCGTCGACATTGCAATCACCGCGGGCGGCAACACGGTCAAGTTGGCGAACGCCTTCAGGTACTTCGATCCGGTCAGCCTGACCAAGCTGAGCTCCGACAACGGCCCCACCAACGGCGGCGCCGCCATCACCTTGACGGGCAAGGGCCTCTCGACCAATTGCAACGTGCGCATCGGCACTTATCCTGCGGAGATCAAGTCCGCCTCCGCGGACGGCAAGACGCTCGCCATCCTGACGCCGCCCGGCGCACCCGGCACGGCGGACGTGACCGTCACCTGCGGGACCGCCACCGCCATCCTGTCCCAAGGCTTCGCTTTCACGGACAAACTGCACATCAACGCCGTGGTTCCCGCCAGCGGCGCCACGGGCGGCGGGTCGCTGGTCACCCTCTACGGCTCCGGCTTCAAGAAAGGCCTGCAGGTCGCGTTCGACGGCAAGTCGGCCAGCGCCATCTCGGTCAGCGACAGCAGCCACGCCACGGTCAAGACACCGCCGCACGCCGCCGGCCCCGTGGCGGTCAGCGTCACCTTCGGCAAGGACAGCGACACGCTGATCGACGGCTACAGCTACTTCAGCCCATCGAATTCCAATGGCGGCACCTGGGGTTCCAGTCTCGGCGGCACCCTGAACGTCACGGTCCTCAACATCTACACCCAGGCGCCCATCGAAGACGCGTTCGTGCAGCTGGGTCAGCCGGGCGACTCGCTCTACAACACGTATGGCGGCCAGACCGACAAGACCGGCCAGATCGTGTTCTCTGGCCCGGACATCATCGGCAACATCACGGTGTCCGCGTCCAAGACCGGGTTCTCGGCGTCGTCCATCGTCTCCTTCGACGCGGGCAATGCGACGCTGCTGCTGTGGCCGCATGTGCCGCCGTCCCAGGGCGGAGGCGGCGGTCCGACCCAGGCGACGACGTTGGCCAACTTGCAGGGCACCGTGCTCGACATCGACAAGTACCTGCAGGTGCCGCCGACCAACTGCTTGAAGAGCGGCGATCTTGGCGACAAGACCTGCAACACGTGCGCCACCGACAAGGACTGCGCGGGCACGTCCGCCTCCGGCGCCACATTTGCCTGCGTCGACAACGGCGTCGCGGGCAAGCGCTGCCTGGGCCACTGCCAGAGCGCCAACGACTGCGGCAAGGGCTTCGGCTGCTTCTCGGACATCAACCAGCCTGGCGCGATGTTCTGCAAGCCCTCGATTGGCATCCGCAAAGTCTTCTGCGCCACGTCGTTGCGCGACATCGACACGCCGAATCCGGCGCCGAGCAATCCTCCGGACCCGCCACCGAGCGTTCCGCCGGTCAAACCCGGCCATCTGTCCACGGCGCCAGGCTATGCCTCGTCTGAAGTGGATGAGTTGACGGGAACGTTCGAAATCTCCAGCCGCCTCGACGAGCTCGCCATCCAGTGCGTGGGCGGCTACGTGGCGAATGACACGGGGCTGTTCGTGCCGACGGTGCTCGGCATTCGCCGTCATGTGTTCCCGATGGCGTCCGCGACGCTGGCGGGACAGGACGTGCGCCTCGACATTCCGCTCGGCCGCACGCTGGCCGTGCGGCTCGACCATCCGCAGAAGTATTTCCCAAGCAATCTGGGCGGTACGCTGCGGGTTGGCGCCTGGCTGAACCTCGGCTCGGACGGCTATGTCGTGCTGGAAGACTTCATGTCCCAGGGCGGCATGGCCGGCGTGACGGGCGTGATGGACGACGTGGATCTGCTGCATCAACCCACGGATCTGCCGAAGGAACTGACCGACACGACCTACACCTACTTCGCCCGCGCGGAGTTCGGCGGCACGGGCTCGGTTCCCATCACGGCGACGCTGCACGAGGACGTCGTCGATCCCGGGGACACGAACCTGCGGATTCGCAAGGCGGACGGCACGACGGCGGACAGCGCGCTGGGCATCGACCTGGAATTGAGCGCGGTGCTGGCGGGCGCGGACGGCCAGGTGCTGATCGTGGCGCTGAACGGACGCGCGTACCGCGGGACGCCGGACGATCCGAAACTCGTGTATCTGCCTCCGGTTTTGGACCCGTACGCGCAGCCCGCGCAGGTGCTGGCGGCCGCGGGAACGCCGACCGACGCGATCATGGTGGGCGAGGCGGGGCTGATCCGGCGGCTCAAGGGCAATGCCGTCCAGCAGGAGCAAGGCGCGCTGGCGGTGACGCTGCGCGCGGCGTGCCAGGGACCTCTGGGCCGCGTGGCGGTGGGCGACGGCGGCGGCATCGAAGCGTACCGAACCACGGTGTGGGAGAAGGTCGCCGCCCCGACGGCCACCGGCCCGACGTTGCGCGCGGTGCTGTGCACGGACACGGGCGCCATCGCCGTGGGCGACGCGGGCCAGATCGTCGAGATTGACCTGACGGGAAGTGCGCCCATCGCCTCGGCATCGACCAACGCAACCGTCGATTTCTACACCATCGCGGCAGACAGCAGCGGCACCTTGTGGGTCGGCGGCAACGCGCCGTCGGGCAACGGACCGCTGCTCCTCAAGCGAATCGGCACGGCAAGTTGGGAGACCGGCTGGCCCGCCGGCACCGTGACGCCGAGCTACAAGCCGCTGCGGCACATCGTGGCGCTGCCGACCGGTGCCCTGCTGCTCATCGATCGCGAGGGCGGCCTGCACCGCATGGATGCCGCGGGTATCGCCGACGAGAGCCCGGAGCGCCTGGACCTCCGGCCGCGGGCCAGCGCGGTGCTGCCCGACGGCTCCGCGGTGCTGGTCGGGCAGCCCGGGCTGTGGCTGGGGCCGTTCCTGACGATTCCGTCCATCGACAAGCCCGGCATGGGCCTCAACCCCGTGCCGATGGTGGTGGAGTGGTCGGTGGCGCCGGGCCCGCAGCCCTCCGCGACGCTGGTGCACCTGGACGGCAACCAGTTCCCGTTCTGGTGGCTGTACGTCGCGCCGGACGTGACCTCGCTGCAACTGCCCGATTTCGCCAGCCTCAAGGGCATCCAGGTGTTCCCGGCGGGTCAGCAGATCAGCTACGTCGCGACAGTGAATCGCATCTACATTCCAGGGCTTTCGATCAACGGCTTTGCCACGATGGATGTGGAGTTTGGCTCGCGCCGATCCTGGGCGACGAATGCGGCACAGTTCGTGAAATAGGAACCGACGCAGGAACCTCCCATGACAACACGTGTTCTCTCCGACCGCGACGGCCGCGCCCTGGATGCCGCCTTGCAGCACGCCGCCTTGTTCGGCCGCGACGATCGCGTCGCCGTGACGGTGCGCGGCCGCGATCGCGTCAAGCTGCTGCACGCGATGCTGACGCAGGAGGTCAAGGCCCTGCCTCCCTGGTCCGTCAAGCCAGCCGCGCTGTGCGATGCCCAAGGGGTGATGCTGGCGGCGTTTTCGATGGTGCTGGAGCCGGAGCGCGTCGTGCTGTGGACCGATCGCCCGCAAGGCGAGCTGCTCGCGGCCACGCTGGATCGCTACGTGATCGCCGACGATGTCGAGGTGGCGCTGGACGAGGATCTGGCGCTGGTCGGGCTGGTCGGGCCGGAGGCGCCGGGCGTGCTGGCGGCGCTGGGGCTGACGCTGCCGGACGCGGAACTGGCGACACCGGTGCAGATCGCGAGCAAGCAAGCGGTGTTGTGGCAGCAAGTGACAGGTGGACGATCAGCTAGCCCACACGGCGAGGGCGTGCCGGAGCTGCTGCTCTCGCTGCAACGCGACGATCTCGGCGATGTGGTGGGGGCCTTGGTGGCCCACGGCGCGGCGATTGGCTGCCATGCGGCCGCGGATGCCTTGCGCGTGCTGGCGGGCGTGCCGTTGCTGGGCCAGGACATCGATGACGGCAGCACGCCGCTCGAAGCGGGTCTCGCGGCGACGGTGAGCTACCGAAAAGGCTGTTATCTCGGGCAGGAAGCGATCGCGATGATGACCTACCGCGGGCAGATGCGGCGCCACCTGTGCTGGGTGCAGGCGACGGGCAGCGCGCGGCCGGACGTCGGCTGGGCCTTGCGCACGCCCGATGGCAAGCGCGCGGGGCGCATGGGCACGGCGGTCGTTCTGCCGGATGGCCGCTGCCTTGGCCTTGCCATGGTGCCGCGCAAGGCCTATGTCGTGGGCGGCGAACTCGTGGCAGCCTCCGAAGGCGGCGAGACCGCAAGCGTGCGCATCCTCGGCACCACCGCCGCGGGCGCCCTCTCCTCCGGAGCGGAACCGGCATGATCATCGGCCTCACGGGACGCAACGCGGGCGGCAAAGGCACCGTCGCCGCCTTCTTCCAGGAAAACGGCTTTGCGTACACGTCCTTGTCCGACGCGATCCGCACCTACCTGGCACAGCAGGGCTTGCAGCCGACGCGCGACCAGATGATCGCCACCGGCCGCCAGCTGCGGCAGGAAGGCGGCCCGGGCGTGCTGGCGGCCAAGACGCTGGAGACGATTGCGCCGGGCGCGGATTGCATCGTCGACTCCGTGCGCAATCCGGCCGAAGTGACGGAGCTGCGCAAGCGTCCTGATTTCATCCTGTTGGACGTGCAGGCGGGCGAGCGGACGCGCTACCAGCGGCTGCGCGAGCGCGCGCGGGCGGGCGATGCCGTCACGTTCGAGGAGTTCCAGCGCCAGGAGCTGGCCGAGCTGCAAAGCGGCGACACGGCGGCGCAACAGCTCCTCGCCACGGCGGATCTCGCCGACATCGTCGTACCCAATGACGGCGACATCGGCGATCTCCACGTGTTTCTTGAGGATCTGCTGGGCCGGCTGCGCAAGCGCTTCCCGGCCTAGGGCGCCGATCAACAATCGCTGAGCGGTGTTCTCACGGAGCCGGCGCGTCCGCATCGGCGCGCTCGGCGACCCAACCACACTGCGTTGAGCCACCAACAGAAACGCAGTTTCTGATTGGTGCTCTAGGGCACCGCGATCCGGCCGGGCGCGTCGCTGGCGCCGACCTTCGTGTGGCAATTCGCGCAATCTCCGCTGTATTGCGGCGTCTTCATGTCGCGCGTCGCGCCTTTGTAGGTGATGCGCGCCGTGTACGGCTTGGGCAGCGTGTGGCCCTGGCTGATGAAGAAGTTGCCGGCGGAGTTGGATGTGGCGCTGAGCGCGATGTTGCCGTCCTTGTCCAGGATGTCGACCTTCACGCCGCTGACGCCGCCGCACAGGTCCGACTCGTGCTGGCCGGCGTAGACGGTGCCGGCGACGAGGAACTGCGGGCCTTCGCCCTGGCCGTGGCAGTTGATGCAGCTGGTGCCGGGCTGCATGACGTCGCTGCCGTCCGTGCCGCCCTGCCACTGCTGGCCGCTGGCGCAGACGCTGGTCGCGACGGTGGCCAGGTTGCCGGTCTGGCAGGCGCTGAGGAGGACGAGGAAAGGGAGGCTGGAAAGAAGCAGGAAACGACTGGCGGGCATGGATGCTCCATGAGGATGGGGTTGACGAGACCACTGTGCGGATCTCGAGCCGGTGGATCAAGCCAAGGTTCGCCGACCACACATTTGTTAACAGACTAGGATTCGGAGGCCGCCGCGAGATCGAGGCGCGGGTCCTTGGGGCCTTCCACCTTCTGCGTCTCGACGCCGTGGGCATCGAGGTACGACATGCCGTTGGCACCGCCGTAGCCGCCATCGACGATGATGACGCGGGCAATCCCGGCGTGGTGGATGAGCTTGGCGCACATGATGCACGGCTCCCCAGTGACGATGAGCCAGGCGCCCTCGGTGGCGACGCCGCTGGCGGCCGCGTTGCAGATGACGTTCATCTCCGCGTGATGACAGCCGATCTCCGTACGCTCGCCGCTGGGAACGCCCATCGTGTCGCGCAGGCAGACGTCGCCGCCGCACAATTCGCCGCCGCCGCGGGGCCCGCCGTTGTAGCCATCCATCAGGATGACATTGCGGCGGGGATTCAGGAGCAATGCCCCGAATTTGCGGCGCGGGCAGTTGGACGCCTTGGAGAGGGCGAGGCATTGCTCGATGCGGATTCGCAGGTGTTTTTCTTTCATGCCAACCTGTACAAGCGGCTGTACTTCGCCTCGGCGTAGGCGATGAAGTGTTCCGGATTCAGCACTTCCCCTGTCGCGCGCCGCGCCAGTTCGTCCGTCAGGAACACCGATCCATGCCGGTGGATCTTCTCGCGCAGCCAGCCCAGCAGCGGCTGCGGATCGCCCGCCGCCAGCCCCGCCTCGATGCCCGGCACGTCCTGGCGCGCCCTGCGCATGAACTGCGCGGCGTAGAGCGCGCCCAGCGTGTAACTTGGGAAATAGCCGAACATTCCGCCCGACCAGTGCACGTCCTGCATCAGCCCGAGCGCGTCGTCCGGCGGCGTGATCCCCAGGTATTCCTGCATCTTGGCATTCCAGACCGCGGGCAGCTCCGCGACCTGGATCTTGCCGGCGAACAGGTCGCGCTCGATCTCGTAGCGCAGGATGACGTGCAGCGGGTAGGTCAGCTCGTCGGCCTCCACGCGGATGAAGTTCTCGAAATCCACCAGGTTCAGGCCAAAGACGAAGTCGTCCAGCGACACGTCCGCCAGGAACTTGTACGCCGCCTGCAGGCGCGGATAGTGGTATTGCCAAAAGGGCTTGTTCTGGCCGATCTGCTTTTCCCACAACAGCGACTGGCTCTCGTGGATGCCCATGGAGCGGGCGCGCGACACCGGCTGGTCGCCCAGCTCCGCCGGACGGCCCTGCTCGTAGAGCGCGTGGCCGGTCTCGTGGATCATGCCGGTCAGCGAACCGACAAAGGAATCCTCGTTGTAGCGCGTGGTGATGCGCACGTCGGTCGGACCCGCGCCGCCGCAGAACGGATGCACGCTGGTGTCGAGACGGCCGCACTCGAAGTCGTAACCCATGGAGCGCACGATGCTTTCACCGACCTCGCGCTGCTGCGCCGCCGGCACGTGCGCCCCCAGCCAGGAGACATCGCACGGCAGGTCCGCCGCCTTGACGCGCTTCAGGAACGGAATCAGGAAGGCTTTCAAGCGGTCAAAGACCGGGTCCAGGCGCGCCATCGTCATGTCGGGCTCGAACTCGTCGAGCAGGACGTCGTACGCCGGCTTGCTGGGATCGACCGCCGCCGCGCGCTGCTTGGCCAGCGCCACGAGGTGCTCGAGCACCGGCTGGAACTTGGAGAAATCCTTGGCCTTGCGCGCGTGCACCCACACCTCGTGGCCGCGCACGGTCGCCTCGCCCCATGCGCGCACGAGATCCGCCGGAATGCGCGACGCCCGCCGCTGATCCCGCAGTGCTTCTCGGATGTTGGCGCGCTGCACGTCATCCAGGGTGCCATCCTTGGCCAGCTCCCCCAGCAAGGCGGCGAACTGCGGATCTACCTGGCGTTCATGGGCGAGGACCGACAGCGTCGCGATCTGGCGACCGCGGGCCTGGACGGCGCCGGGCGGCATGACGATCTCCTGGTC
>CAIXAA010000105.1 GCA_903917305.1 uncultured Myxococcales bacterium
GACGTGCTGCAAGCGCGCCGGGCGCATCAGGAATTGCTCCTCGAACGCCTCGATCTCGACAATGCCTCGTTCAGCGCCGTGCTCGACGCGCGCCGCGCGGCCGCGCTCTATCCGCAACCGCCCCGCTAGCCGAGCCCCCAAGGCGCCCACAACACAGCGCCGACACTCAGGAAGACCCCGATGAACAGCGACGTCCACCGCAACGAGCACGATGTCACGCGTCTGATGGACGCGGCTTCTGGCACCCACGGGCACCAGCCGCACACGCCGCCGAGCGCGAAGGCGGTGTGGCTCAGCCGGCTCATGTCCCTCTTGGTGCTGGCGGCGTTCAGCGCGGCGTTCTTCCTGCTGCTCTCCGAGAAGCCCAAGGAAGACGCGCCTACGCCGCGCCTGGGCTACACGACCGCGGACCGCTCCATCACGATTCCGCCCAAGTCGAGCACCTGGAAGTACATCGAGATGGCAAAAGCGGAGATGCGACCAAGGCTTGCGCCCAACCCGGTGCCGGGGCGCGTGGCGGTGGACGAGGCGCTGGCGTCGCGCGTCATGGCGCCGCTCGTCGGCCGCGTCGAGCACGTGAACGTCATCGTCGGCCAGCGCGTCAAGGAAGGCGACAGGCTGCAGTCCGTGCGCTCCGGCGCCCTGGTCGACCTGGAGCGCCAGGTGAAGGTCGCGGAGACCGACGTCAACGCCGCGCGCCGTTCCCGCGACCGCGTCCGGGCGCTCGTCGAGCTCAAGGCCGCGCCCGAAAAGGACTTGTTGGCAGCGGATCACGAACTGCGTGACGCGGAACTGCAGCTGCAGGGCGCCGTGGCGATGCACCGCAGCTTGAAGGTGTCGACCGAGTCGGATGGCCTGTTCTGGCTCGTGGCGCCGCGCGGCGGCGTCGTGTTCGAGCGCAACGTCGCCGTCGGCCAGGAAGTCGGCCCTGACCGCGCGGATCCCCTCGTCCTCATTGCGGAAGTCGATGAAGTCCTGGTGTTTGGCAGCGTGCCGGAGACCGACGTCCTCGGCATCCAGGTCGACCAGGACACGGTCATCACCTCGCCTGGCTTGCCGGGCGAGCGGATACCCGGCCGCGTCGAGTACATCTCGGAGGTCATCGACCCGGTGCGCCGCACCTTCGATGTCCGCATGCGAATTGCCAACCCGCAAGGCATGTTGCGGCTCAACGCGTTCGTCACGGTCACGTTCGTCCCCGGTGCGGACAAGTGCATCGTGGTCAGCTCGGACGCGGTCGCCGCCCAGAACGACAAGCACGTCCTGTTCGTGCAAGGCCAGAAGCCGGGCGAACTGCTGCGGCGCGATGTCGAGATCGGCCGCCAGCGCGAAGGCAAGATCGAGATCATCAAGGGCTTGAATCCCGGCGAAGAGTACGTTGCCAAGGGAACCCTGCTCCTGCTCGACGCGACGTCCCTGACGTCGGAATAGGTCTGACCCACGATGCTCGATCGGCTCATTGATCTCGCCATCCAACGCCGTCTGGCTACGGTGATCCTGTCGCTGGCGTTCGTCGCCTTCGGCCTCTACACGCTCAACAAACTCAAGATCGAAGCGTTTCCTGACGTGACCAACGTGCAGGTCATGGTCATCACGCTCTATCCAGGCCAGGCCGCGGAGGAGGTCGAAAAGCAGGTCACGATCCCGGTCGAGCGCGCCCTGGTCGGCATTCCGCGCACGCTGGTGCAGCGGTCGATCACGTCGTTCGGCTTGTCGCAGGTCATCATCACGTTCGACGACGACGCGGACATCTACTTCGCCCGCACGCAAGTCGCTGAACGGCTTCACGATGCCGAAGTGCCGGACGGCGTCAATCCGACGCTCGGGCCCAACGACACGCCGGTGGGCCAGGTCTACCAGTACACGCTGGAGAGCGACCACCATACGCCGACGGAGCTGCGCGGCTGGCAGGATTGGGTCGTCTCCAAGCAGCTGATGCGCGTGCCGGGCGTGGCGGACGTCGTCAACTTCGGCGGTTTTCAGAAGGAATACCATGTGCTCGCCGATCCGGCGGCGCTGCGATCCAACAGCGTCACGCTCAAGGACCTGATGGACGCGGTCGGCGAATCGACCGGCGCGACGTCCGGCGGCTACCTGAGCAGCGGCGCGAGTGAATTCGTTGTGCGTGGACGCGGTTACCTGCGCACGCCCGAGGACATCGAGCACACGGTCGTCAAGGCCACCAACGGCACGCCGGTCCTGGTGCGCAACCTGGCGCGCGTCGTCGAGGGTGCCACGCCGCGGCGCGGTGCGGTGGCGCGCGGCGCGGCCAACGACTCGGTGGAAGGGACGATCCTGCTGCGGCGCGGCGAAAATCCGCGTGTCGTCCTGGACGAGGTGCACAAGGCCGTCGACCGGGTCAACCACGACGTGCTGCCCAAAGGCATGAGAATCGTGCCGTTCTACGACCGCACCAAGCTGGTCAACACCACGCTGGACACGGTCTCGCACAACATGACCGAGGGCGCGCTGCTCGTGACGTTCGTGCTGTGGCTGTTCCTGCGCGCGTTGTCCGGGTCGTTTGCGGTGGCGATCACGATGCCGCTGGCGCTGCTGACGGCGTTCGTCGGGCTGTACTACGCCGGCGTGCCGGCCAACCTGCTGTCCATGGGCGCGATCGACTTCGGCATCCTGCTCGACGGCGCGGTGATCCTCGTCGAGAACACGTACCGCCACATGGCCGAGGAGCAGCCACGTCCCGAGGACGTGCCGGGTGTCGTCGCCAAGGCCTCCAAGGAGATGGTGCGTCCGATCCTGTTTTCGCTGTCGATCATCGTGGCGGCGATGGTGCCCATCTTCACGCTCGAGCGCGTCGAGGGCCGCATCTTCCGCCCGATGGCGCTGACCTACGCGTTCGCCTTGGCCGGCGCGCTGTTCTTCACGCTGACGGCCGTGCCGGCGCTGACGACGATGCTGCTCAAGCACCAGAAGGTCAGCGAGGAGGAGCCGTATTTCCTCGTGTTCTTGAGGGCGCGCTACCTGTCCGCCCTGCGCGTCGCGTTGCGCTACCCGCTGACCACGCGCATGGCTGGCCTCATCGTCCTGGCGGGCGCGGTGATGCTCATCCCGCGCCTGGGCAGCGAGTTCCTGCCGCAGATGAACGAAGGCGACATCCACATCACCGTCACGATGCCGAGCAGCGTGGCGCTCAAGCGCGGCGCGGACATCTTGAAGGAGACCCGCCTTGCCCTGCTGCAGTTCCAGGAGGTCAAGGACGTCCTGACCGAGCAGGGCCACCCGGAAGACGGCACGGACGACGAAGCGCCGAACCAGGCGGAAACGTTCGTCATGATGAAGCCCGAGAGCCAGTGGCGCACGGGCCGCACCAAGGAGCAGATCGTCGACGCGATGCGCGCCGAGCTGCAGAAGCGCCCGGGCGTCATCTACAACTTCAGCCAGCCCATCAAGGACCGCGTGGAGGAGTCGATCTCCGGCATCCGCGGCCAGATCGTCGTCAAGATCTACGGCGAAGACCTCGGGCTGATGCACGGCAAGCTCAACGATATTCGCAAGGTGCTGTCCGCCGTCAAGGGCGCTCGCGAC
>CAIXAA010000106.1 GCA_903917305.1 uncultured Myxococcales bacterium
CCGTGCTCGCGCCGTGACCTCCCGTGCAGCCCGAACCTTGAGTCCATCTTGGAGTCTTTCATGAACCGTTTCCCTACTTTGAGCGCGCTGGCCCTGGCCACTTCGCTGATGGCCTGCCAGAAAGCCGCTGCACCCGCGGCGACCGCGCCTGCCAAGCCGGAGCCCATCGAGGCCACCGTCTCCGTCCACGTGACCAAGGCGGCGATGCAGCAGCTGCCGGCGGTGCTGTCGCTCAGCGGCTCCCTCGCGCCGGACGAGTCGAGCGAGGTGGCGGCGCCGCTGCCCGGCATCGTGACCGAGGTCCTGGTGGACGTCGGCTCGGTGGTGCAGAAGGGCGACGTGCTGGTGCGCATCGATCGGCGCGACGCGGCGATGCGGCTGACGCAGGCGACCGCGGCAACGTCCCAGGCGCTGGCGCGGCTGGGCATCAAGCCGGGCGAGCCGTTCAACGCGCAGAGGGTGCCGGAGGTGCGGGTCGCCCAGCAGGCGCTCGACCTCGCGACGACCGAGGCGACGCGGGCCAAGGCGCTGTTCGAGGGCGGCAGCGCGTCGCAATCGGTGTGGGATCAAGCGCGGGTGCGGCTGGAGCAGGCGCGCGGCCAGTACGACACCGCGCTCAACGGCGCGCGTCAGGCGTGGAGTGCGCTGCAAGGCGCCAAGGCGTCGCAGGAGCTGAGCGCCAAGGCCGAGAACGACACCGACGTGCGCGCGCCGTTCTCCGGCATCGTGACCGAAAAGCGCATTTCCCCCGGAGAGTTCGCGCAGATGGGCCGTGTCGTGGCCGTGCTCGTGCAGAATGACCCGCTGCGGCTCAAGTTCGATGTGCCGGAGGTCGACGTCGGCCGCGTGCGCATCGGCGCCGAGGTCACCATCACCGTTGCCGCCTTCCCCGGTCGCACGTTCAAGGGCACCATCCAGCGGCTCGGCGGCGCGCTCAAGGCCACCGCGCGCTCCCTGCCGGTCGAAGCCGAAGTTCCCAACACCGACGGCCTCTTGCGCCCCGGCTTCTTCGCCCGCATCGACGTCGCCATCGACGCGCCTCCCAGCGACGCCATCATGGTCCCCACCTCCGCCGTCGGCAGCAGCGGCAGCGCCTCGCGCGTCTTCGTCATCGAGGGCAACCGCGCCGTCGAACACATCGTCTCGGTGGGCCGCAGCTTCGAGCACCTCGTCGAGGTGCGCGGCTCGGTCGAGGCTGGCGAGACCATCGCCATCGACCACGTCGATCAGCTCTCCGACGGCGCCCGCGTCGCCGCGAAACCGTAGGAGTTCCGCATGCAATGGCTCGCCGCAATCTGCGTGCGTCGTCCGGTCTTCGCGACCGTCTTGATGCTGCTGCTGTCCGTCGTCGGCGCGTTCGGCTACTTGAAGCTGGGCGTCGACCGCTTCCCCAAGATCGACTTTCCCGTCGTCCTCATCGTCACGACGCTGCCGGGCGCCGCGCCGGAGGAGGTCGAGACCGAACTCACCGACAAGATCGAAGCGGCCGTCAATACCATCAGCGGTATCGATGAGTTGCGCTCCGCTTCGTCGGAGGGCGTCAGCCAGGTCATCGTGACGTTCGTGCTCGACAAGGACGTCGACGTCGCCGCCCAGGAGGTGCGCGACCGCGTGGCGGCCGTGCTGCGCGACCTGCCGGCGGGCATCGACCCGCCGGTGGTGACCAAGATGGACCCGGACGCGGTGCCGGTGTTGACGCTGTCGGTCTCCGGTGCGGGAAGCTCGCGTGACATCACGGAGTTTGCTGACAAGAGCCTGCGCCGGGAGTTGGAGAGCTTGAGCGGCGTCGGTCAGGTCACGCTGGTCGGCGGCCGGCCGCGGCAGATCAACGTGTGGATCGATCCGGACAAGCTGCTGCGCTACGGCCTGACGGCGGCGGATGTCGAGCGGACGTTGCGCAGCCAGAACCTGGAGATGCCCGCCGGCCGCATCGAGCAGGGTCAGCGGCTGGTCACGCTGCGCACCCAAGGTCGCGTCGAACATGTGCCTGAATTCGCGGATTTGTACGTCGCCACCCGCGAAGGCGTGCAGGTGCGCATCGGCGACGTCGCGCGCATCGAGGACGGCATGGCGGAGCCGGAGTCGGTCGGCTTCAAGGGCGGGAGATCCGCGATCCTGCTGAACATTCGCAAGCAGTCGGGCACGAACACCGTGGAGATCGTGCACAACGTCAAGGAGCGCCTCAGCGACATCCAGAAGCGCCTGCCCAAGGGCTTTGCCATCGACGTCGCGCGCGACCAGAGCGAGTTCATCGAGAACGCCATCGGCGCCGTCAAGGAGCACCTCATCCTCGGCGCGCTGTGTGCCGCCTTGATTGTGTTCGTGTTTCTTGGCAACGCGCGCTCCACCATCATCGCCGCCGTGGCGATTCCGGTGTCGATCATCTCGACGTTCGGCGTCATGAAAGCGGCTGGATTCACGCTCAATGCCATCACGCTGCTGGCGCTGACCCTGGCGGTCGGCATCGTCATCGACGACGCCATCGTGGTGCTGGAGATCATCTGGCGCAAGATCGACGAGGAAGGCGAAGATCCCTTCCACGCTGCGGTTTCCGGCACCAAGGAGATCGGCCTCGCCGTGCTCGCGACGACCTTCTCGCTCGTCGCCGTGTTCCTGCCCGTCGCCTTCATGGGCGGCATCGTCGGCCGGTTCATGAACTCCTTCGGCTTGACGATGTCGTTCTCGATCCTCGTGTCTTTGCTGGTGTCCTTCACGCTGACGCCGATGCTGTGCGCGCGCTGGCTGCGGCGCATCGTCGGCAAGGGTGGCGCAGCCTCGACGGCGGCGCAGGGACACGGCCACGGCGAATCCGCCGGTCTTTACGGCTACATCGAGCGCTTCTACCTGCGCGTGCTGCGCTGGTCGATGGCGCACCGCTGGGTCATCGTCGTGGCGTGCGTGGCGGCGCTGGTCGCGATTCCGGTGCTCGGCAAGCGCGCCAACGCCAACTTCCTGCCGGACGAAGACGAGTCGCAGTTCCAGATCAGCATTCGCGCGCCGGAAGGCACGAGCCTGGACGAGACGCGCCTGCTGGCGATGCACATCGCGCGCGACACCGAGGCGCTGCCGGGCGTGCTGTATGCCGTGAGCACCATCGGCGACGATCCGCAAATCACGCCGAACCTCGCGAGCATCTACGTCAAGCTCAAGCCCGTGGACGAGCGCGAGCAGAACCAGCTGGAGCTCATCGCGCGCGCCCGCAGCGAGGTCCTGCCGCGCTATGCCGGCAAGGGGTTGCGCCTGTCGGTGTCGCTGGTGCAGCCGTTCTCCGGTGGTGGCCAGAACTTCCCGGTCATGTTCCAGATCACCGGGCCGGACATGGCCAAGATCACGGACTATTCCACGCAGCTGCTGGAGAAGTTGAAGGCCTTGCCTGGCGTCGTCGACCCGGACACCTCGCTGATTGTCGGCAAGCCGGAGATGCGGGCGCACATCGACCGAGCCAAGGCGGCGGAGCTGGGCGTGAACATCCTGGACGTCGCGTCCGCGCTGCGCTTGCTGGTCGGCGGCTACGAAGTCACCAACTTCAATGAGCATGCCGAGCAATACGAGGTGCACGCCCGCGCCGAGTCGGGCAACCGCGCCGACATCGAAGGGTTGCGCCGCCTGTCGGTGCCGTCGACCAAGCTGGGCAGCGTGACGCTGGACAACCTGGTGACGTTCACGCCGGGCAAGGGTCCGGCCAAAATCGACCGCTACAACCGCCGTCGCCAGGTCATGGTGATGTGCAACATGCAGAAAGGCTTCTCGGAAGGTGGCACGGTGGCGGCGCTGAACAAGGCCGTGGAAGAGATGCACATGCCGCCCGAGTACAGTGCGGCGGCGACGGGTCGGTCGCGCGAATTGGGGCGTGCGGCGGCGAACTTCTTCCTGGCCTTCGCCATGTCCTTCATCTTCATGTACCTCGTGCTCGCGGCGCAGTTCGAGTCGTGGCTGCACCCGATCACGATCCTGCTGGCCCTGCCGCTGACGGTGCCGTTCGCGATCCTGTCGGTCATCCTGTTCCAGCAATCGCTCAACATCTTCTCGATGCTGGGTATTCTGGTGCTGTTCGGCGTGGTCAAGAAGAACTCGATTCTGCAGATCGACCACACCATCAAGCTGCGCGCGGCGGGCTATCCACGTGCGGAGGCGATCCTGAGGGCGAACCGCGACCGGCTGCGGCCGATCCTGATGACGACGGCGGCGTTCGTGGCGGGCATGATTCCGCTGGTGCTGTCCAATGGCGCGGGCGCGGGCACCAACCGCGCGACGGGTTTTGTCATCATCGGCGGGCAGACGTTCTCGCTGCTGTTGACCTTGCTGGCGACGCCGGTGGCGTACTCGCTGTTCGATGACCTGACGGTGAAGACGCGCAAGCTCTTGAAGTTGCGCGACCGCGAGCCGGCGCCGATCGAAGTGCCGGAGCTGGACCTCTAGGTCAGGCACAAGCGCGCGGCGCGAGCCCTCGGATCGCTGGACCATTCCGCCAGTTGTCGTGCCTCGACCCGCGCGCGATACTCTGCCGCAACGCGCCGTCCGCGGGCGTCGAGGGCAGCATGACCGACCGATCGCGCCGCTGGTTCCTGCAGCAAGCCGCCCTGAGGGGCGCTGGCCTCGCGGCCGCGGCGACACTGCCGGGGTGGCTGGGCTGCCAGGCGCAGAAGACGGCGCGCAAGGGGGATCTCTCGCAGATCGCCCACGTCGTCATCTTCATGCAGGAAAACCGGTCCTTTGACCATTACTTCGGCACGCTCTCGGGCGTGCGCGGCTTTGCCGACCGCCACCCCCTGTCCTTGGCGGCGGGCGGCTCGGTCTTCGCGCAGCCGTCCAAAGGCAGCCGCGTGTGGCCCTACCGCTTCGACTCCGCCATGACGAGCGGCCAATGCGTGCCGGACGTCAACCACGACTGGTTCACCGGCTTGGAGGCGCGCGACGACGGGCGCATGGACGGCTGGATCGTCGCCAAGGGCCTGAATGCGCTGGGCTACTACCGCAGGCAGGACATCCCGTTCCACCACGCGCTCGCGGACGCCTTTACGCTGTGCGACCACGCCTTCTGCTCGGTCAACACGGCGACGGATCCCAACCGCCTCTACCTCTGGACGGGGACCTGCGACGCCGCGGGCAAGTTCGAGGGGCCGGCCATCAACAACGACACCAAGCCGCGCTACACGTGGATGACGTATCCGGAACGCCTGGAGGCTGCAGGGATTTCCTGGCGCGTCTACCAGGAGGAGGACAACTTCGACGACAACGCGCTGGCGTGGTTCGCCCGGTTCCAGGACGCGCCCGTCGGCAGCCCGCTCTACGAGAACGGCATGAAGCGCAGGCCGCGGCAGGCGTTCCTCGACGATGTGGCGCAGGACAAGCTGCCGACCGTCTCCTGGCTGATCGCGCCCAAGGACCTGTCCGAGCACGCCAACGCCGCGCCGAACAAGGGCGCGGACTTGACCAGGACGTTCCTCGACGCGTTCGCCAAGCATCCGGCGGTCTGGGAAAAGACCGTGTTCATCTACACGATGGACGAGAATGGCGGCTTTTTCGACCACGTCGTGCCGCCGACGGCGCCTGCGGGCACCCAAGGCGAGTATGCGCTGGACATGCCGGTCGGACTTGGCGCGCGGATTCCGACCATCGTGATCTCGCCGTTCAGCACCGGTGGCGCCGTGTGCAGTGAAGTCTTTGATCATACGTCGATCCTGCGCCTGCTGGAGACGTTCACGGGCGTGCAGGAGCCGAACATCAGCGCGTGGCGGCGCTCCGTGTGCGGCAACCTGCTCTCGACGCTGTCCTTGAGCGCGAGTCCGGCGGGTTTTCCCGGCAAGCTGCCTGCGACGGCGCCCCTGGTGGCGGCGGCGGAGACGGCCTGCGCGACCCAGCCAGCGGCCGTGCCAGGCCAGGAGGCGGGCGTGCCGGCCGTGGAGCCGGGCACCCGGCCGCTGCTGCCGTTGCCGTACCTGCCCGAAGCCGATGCGACGCTGGACGGTGCCGGCAACGTGACCATCGCGCTGGCAAATGCCGGAACCCAGGCTTTTCCGGTGGACATCCACGGGCTTGCAGGCGTGGATGACCTGCCGCGTTTCGTGACCGTGGCTGCCGGCGGCAAGGCGAGCGAGACGTACGCGACCGGCGCGGATGGGGCCTTTGCCATCGAAGTGCACGGCGCGAACAGCTTCTTCCGGCGCTTTGTCGGCCATGCCCTCGCGGCGGACGGCGATCCGCAGGTGGCGCTGGCGATCGACGCAACCGCGGCGAAGGTCCATCTGACGCTGCGCAATCCCGCGAACGCGCCCGTCGTCGTGCAAGTGGCGGACACCTATGGCAAGACCCAGACGCACACGCTGCCAGCCGTGGCGTCGCAGACGTTTGCCGTCGCGCTGCAGGATCGCTGGTACGACGTCGCCGTGTCGGTGGTGGGACAGCCGGCGGAGCGTTTCGCGTGGATCTACGCCGGCCACGTCGAAGGCACGGTCAGCCGCACCCGCGGCGCCTGAGCTGTTGCCGGCATGACGCTGGGCACGCTGCTCGCACGGCTCGTCACCGCAGCGGTCAATTGCACCCGGAGAACTTGAAGGATGCCACGCGCGTCGACCAGTTCCACGCGCCGCTCACCTTCTCGTACTGGTCGACGTACCAGAACGTGCAATCGTCGGTGGGGTCGACGACCAGGCTGGTGTAGTCGCCCCAGCGGTTGGCGGATTGGTAGCCGCCGCCGTCCTGGATCGGCGTCTCGGCGCCCATCATGCCTGCGCTGTCGGTCGCCAGGCGGCCGGTGGAGCGGATGCCCGGATAGAGGCTGCTGCTCGACACGCTGAAACCCATCGCGAGGTTGCCCAGCTTGTCGCCGGCGATGCTGCCCATCCAGCGGCTCGTGCTGTCCGGCTTGTACGTGCCCTGCTGGCAAAGCGACACGTTGCCGGCGGCGGTGACGCGCAGCTCGTACCAGCGCACGCCCGCCACGCCCGAGACGCTGACGGTGTGGTTGACGACCATCGACGCCGTGCCCGCGCTCGCGCACAGCGACGGCGCGCCCGCGCGGTAGGCGAGCCGGTACATCAGGCGGTCGCTCAAGGCGTCGAGCTTCTGGCTGGTGCCCTTTTGCGGGATCCCCGTCGGCGTCGAGAAGGAGGCCACGGTCACGCTGGGCTGCTGCACGAAGGTCGAGTTGGCCGGCGTGGTCCAGTTCGGGTGGAACTTCCAGAGGTTCAGCTTGTAGCCGCCCTGCGTCGTGAAGTTCGCCAGCAGCTCGTCGTGCGTCGGCAGCGTCGCGCCATCCACGTCCGCCGCCAGCAGCCCGCCGAACTTGGAACTCAGCTGGTAGCAGATCTGCCGCGCCGGCCCGCCGACCAGCATCTGGGTGCGTTCGAGCGCGCACGCCGCGGCGCCGCGAAAGCTGCCGCCCTGGAACATGTTGTAGGTGACGTAGTAGGCGTCCGGCCACACCGAGAGCTTGGGGTAGTCGTTGAAGTACTTGTAGGTGAACTCATAGCGGTTCCAGGTGGAGTTCACGAAGCTCGGACCGCTCGACACCGCCACGCACTGCGAATACGGCGTCACGGTGACCTGGAACTGCGTCACCACCCAGCGGCCAGCCTGGCGGTCGTAGCGCACGACCGGGTCGCCGTCGTTGTTGGCCTCGCAGTTGCCGCCAAAGCCCGACCACAGGATGTTGACGCCGCGCGGGCCGTAGACAGCGGTGCCGGTCTTGTCGAACGCCGCGATCTGGTCGTTGGTCACTTCGACGACCTCGCTGGGACCGACGGCGATGTTCTGGTCGGACGGAATCCACAGGACGTTGTAGGGCGTGGCATTCGTGCCGAGGAAACCCTGGCCGATCGCGTCGAAGCCGAGCCCGGCGGTCGGGGTCGAACCGGCCGCAGCCGTCTGCACCACCGGGTCCGCCCCCGCCGCATCGGTGCCGGGCAGCAGCTTGTGGTCGCGCTCTTTCTTTGCCTTCTTCGCGTCCGCCGGCGTGGTCGTCGAGTCCTGCAGCTGGCTCGTCATCGGCGACTGGTCGTGGCGCACTGCCGCGGTGATCTCGAGCGCCGGCGCGCTCGCGGCGCCCTCGGTCTGGCCGACGGCAGGCGGCGGCGCGTCGCTGGCGCAGGCTCCCAAGAGGACGGAGGCGCCGACGCAAAGGCCCCTCCAGCGTCCGCACAAGTTGCTGATCGTCATGACGTATCTCCTCCACGGTCCGCAACTGCCGGACCGCACATGGACGTGCCCCCGATGGCGCGGGCGCCGTCTCCCCATTCGCTGCGAAGGTCGATGCTGCAGGATGGCGAACGGCTCGCGGCGCTGGCAAGCGCGGCCGTCGTGGCGCGCTGGCAGCGTGCGGGAAGGGGCGCGTCGCCACTGGCGTGTTGGTGGCTGCAGCGTTGGTGCGGTGTGTCGGCCGCTGCGCGCCGAGCCGGAGGAGCCTGGGTGCCGGCACCGGCTGGAGCTCCGGTACCGGACCCGGCTCAGGCTACCGGTTGGTTCAGCGGCGAACGCTCAGTACACGATGACCAGCTGCCCGTCGACCGAGCCGATCGCGAGATCCACCAGCCCGTCGCCGTTGAAGTCGCCCAGCGGCGCCGTCATCACGCCGCCCCAGATGTTGGACTTCATGACGCCCCAGTTGGCATCC
>CAIXAA010000107.1 GCA_903917305.1 uncultured Myxococcales bacterium
AATCAAGAACATCAACTCCTTTCGCGGCGTGCGCGACGCCATTGCCTACGAGGTCGAGCGGCAGGTGGCCCTGATCGAGGCGGGCGACCGGGTGGTGCAGCAGACGCGGCTGTGGAATGCGGATCTGGGGCGCACGGAGGCGATGCGCTCCAAGGAAGAAGCGCACGATTACAGATACTTTCCGGATCCAGACCTGCTGCCGCTGCTGATCTCGCGGGCGCAGGTCGACCAGCTGCGCGCCCAGCTGCCGGAGCTGCCTGCGGCGCAACGCCAGCGGCTGCAACGCGATTTCGGACTGCCGCCTGTGCTGGCGGCCGCGCTGACCGAGGATCCGCAACGGCTGGCCGCCTTCGAAGCGGTGCTGGGGCCGCAGCCGGATGCCAACCGCGCGCTGACGCTGGCGAATTTCCTGCTGACCCAGGTGCAGGCGGCGCTCGGACGTTCGCCGCGCGCGGCGCAGGACGTCACGGCGGCGATGGGGCCGCTCGCGGGGCTGTGCGAGCGCTGGCGCGCGGGCGAGCTGTCGAACAAGATGCTTTCCGAGGTGTTGCAAGGCGCTTTTGCCGATGCGCAGCCGCTCGGGGACGCGCTCGCGCAGCATCTGGCGCGGGCGGGCTCGGTGGTGTCGGACACGGGGGCGCTGGAAGCGGCGGTGGACGAAGTGCTCGCGCGCTCGCAGCCGCAGGTGGAGCGCTACCGCGCGGGGCACACGCAAGTGCTCGGCTTCTTTGTCGGGCAGGTCATGAAGGCGCTCGCCGGCAAGGGCAATGCTTTGAGGGTGCAGGAGATCCTCAAGCAGAAACTGGACGACTAGCGCGGGCAGTGATCGCAGCCGCAGCCGTGCGCCTCGGGTTCAGGAGCCGGGGCCGGGGCGTGACCGTGGTCATGGTCGTGGTCGTGGTCGTCGTGGTCGTCGTGGTCGTCATGGCCATGGTCGTGGTCGTGGTCGTCGTGATCATGCTCATGATCGTGGCCGTGATCGTGGTCATGGCCGTGCTGCGTGCCATCGCCGTTGGCGAACGCGAGGATCTGCCCGAGGAAGTTGCGCGGTCCCTGGCGCAGCAGCGACGCCGCGAACAGCACCGCGACGACCACCAGCGCGAGCAGCGACGGCCAGCCGGGCGCCGCTTCGGCCTGCGCGTGCAGGGACGGCACGACGTAGCCGGGCAGCATCAGGTTGACGACAAAGCCGAGCCCGACCGCCATGCCGGCAATCGACGCGGCAAAAACGAAGGCGAGGCGCGGACTGTGCACGCGCGACAGCACGCCGAGCGTGGCCACGTTGGTCGCTGGACCGGTGAGCAGGAACGCCAGACCCGCGCCCGGCGACGCGCCACCGGCGATCAGCACGGCGACCAGCGGCGTCGCGCCTGAGGCGCACACGAACACCGGCATGCCCAGCAAGGCGAGCAGCGGCACGTCGACGCCGGGCGGGAGGCGCGCAAACACGCCTCCTTGCAGCAACGGCGCGGCGGCGGCAGCCGTGGCGAGGCCGAGCAGCACCCAAGGCCCGGTGTGGTCGACGATCTCGCCCAGACCGATGCGCAGGCCATCGACGAGGCGGTGGTGCCAGTCGGTGCGCTCCTTGTGCGCCCGTTCATCGACGGTGGCGCCATTGGGCGGCAGATCCGGCGTGCGGCACGTGTGCGGCGCCAGGCGGCCCATCAGCCAGCCGGCCCCCAAGGCGACGAGCGCGGCGCCGCAGACCCGCGCCACGGCAAAGCCGAGCCCGAGCAGAGGCACGGAGAGAAGCGCAGCATCCAAGCCTAGTTCCGGCGCAGCGACCAGGAAGGCGATGGCGGCGGCCGTCGGCACGCCGGCCAGGGCGAGGCTGCGGTAGACCGGCACGACGCCGCAGGAGCAGATCGGCAGCGGCAGACCGAAGAGCATGCCGCGCAGGGCCTGGCTCAGGCGGCCGCCGCGCGCCATCCACGCCACCGACGCCGCGGGCAGCGCGACCTGCACGAGCCCTGCCGCGATGTAGGCGAGCAGCAACGCCGGCGCGCTGTCGAGGGCGAGCGTCCAGAACACGCCCTGGTACCAAGGCCCCGCGGCGTGCGGCGTGCTGCCGTCGCCCAGCGGCCCCGAACCGTGGTGGCCTTCGCCTTGCGAGAAGATCGCGAACAAGAGGAGGGCTCCGGCCAGCGCGCCAAGCCCCGCCGCCACGTGCCAGCGCCCCGGACGCGGCTGATGCACGCTCGGGTGCGGCCGGTGGATGACGACGTGCAGCAGCGAGCCGCCGACCAGCGCCTCGATGAGCGCTGGCAGCATGCCGCTCTCCGCCAGGCTCGCGTGGCCGGCCAGCGCCATGCCACCCGCGGTCGAGGCGGCGACCAGCGCCAGTGTCGCCAGCGCGACGCGCGCGCCGTAGACCGGCCGCAGCAGCCACCAGATCGTCAGGCCTTCCGGCAGGCGGTGCAGCAGCACGGCGGTCGCCAGGTTCTTGCTGATGTCCGGGCCTTGCGCGCCAGAGAGCGCCAGCCCGTCGATGCCCGCGTGCAGCACCAGCCCCGCCAGCCCCAGCAGCAGCGCCGCCGTGTGCACGTGGTGCGCCGCGCGGTGCAGGCCTTTTTCCAGGAACGCGGGTCCGAGCAGCCCGAGCAGGACGATCGGCACCGCGAGGCCGCCGCCGTGCTCCAGCGCGTGCGGAATCACGTCCGCCAGCACGATGCCGCCGACCGACACCAGCACGAAGCCGTCGAGCGCCAGCAGCACCTGTCCGAAACGTTGGACAAAGCCAATCAGCAGCGGCCCGATCGCCAGCACCGCGATGCTCAGCGCCAGCAGCGTTGCTTGCGAGCCCAGCACCATCGTCGCTTGCCCTGCCGCCATGCCCAACCTTCTGCGAGCGACCTACTGCGCCAACCAGCGCGCCGCCTGGCGGGCATAGTAGGTCAGGATCACGTCCGCGCCAGCGCGCCGGATGCCCATGAGGCTCTCCAGCACCGCTTTCTTTTCGTCGAGCCAGCCGTTCTGCGCCGCAGCCTTGAGCATCGCGTATTCGCCGCTGACCTGATAGGCGGCGACCGGCAGATCCGTGGCGGCACGCACTGCTGCGATGACGTCGAGGTACGGGCCGGCCGGCTTGACCATGATCATGTCGGCGCCTTCGGACACGTCGGCGGCGACTTCCCGGCGCGCCTCGCGGCGGTTGGCCGGATCCATCTGGTAGGTCTTCTTGTCGCCGAACTTGGGCGCGGAGGCCAGCGCGTCGCGGAACGGGCCGTAGAACGCCGACGCGTACTTGACGGTGTACGCGAGGATCGACACGCCGGTGAAGCCTTCCGCGTCGAGGGCGGCGCGGATGGCGCCCACGCGGCCGTCCATCATGTCCGACGGACTGACGATGTCGGCGCCGGCGCGGGCGTGGCTCACGGCCTGCTTGCACAGCACGGCGACGGTTTCGTCATTCAGGATGCGGCCATCGCTTGCCACGATGCCGTCGTGGCCATCGCTGTTGTACGGATCGAGGGCGACGTCGGTGATGACGACGAGATCGGGCCAACGCGCCTTCAAGCGCCGGATCGCGACGTGGACGATGCCGCTCGGGTTGTAGCACTCGTCGCCGGTGGCGTTCTTGAGCGCCTCCTCGACGGCGGGGAACAGGACGACCGAGCCAATGCCGTCGGCGATCGCGCCTTGCACTTCGCGCTCCAAACCGTCGAGATCCAGGCGTTCGCAGCCGGGCATCGACGCAATCGGCTCGCAGCCTTGGCCGGCGTGGACGAACAGCGGCAGGATGAAGTGACGCGGCGCAAGCCAGGTCTCGGCGTGCATGGCGCGGATGGCGGCGGACTGGCGGTTGCGCCGCGGGCGGGAGGCGAGCGTGAGCATGGTGGCATCCTTGGCCGCGCGAAGTCACTGCGCGGCAGCGGTCTTCTCGCGCTGTCGCTGCCCGCCGTCAAGCCCAGACGCCCCAAGAAGCCAGCCGGGCGCAAAAGCCGAGCCGGAGCCAGCCGGGATCGCGTGGGCAGCCTACTCGGTTTCCGAGTCGCGGAAGTAGCCGGACGTCATGACGGTGTCGCACTCGGAGGAGGTGGCGTTCGGGTCGCCGCCGACGTGCATCTGGAAGGTCGAGCGCGTGGTGTCGCAATCGAGGTCACCGTACGCGGACGCGACGAACCATGCGCCCGAAAGCTGGCCGCCGCTTTCGAATTGGTACTGGTAGTAGTGCTGCTCCGAAATACGGAACTTGAGCGCCGACCACGACTGCGTGTGCCACAAGTCCGGCCGGGCATCGCAGCGCTCGTCGTTGTCACTGTCGTTGGCGTCGTCGCAGCACGTGCCCGCCGCGGGCGTGAGCGGATTCGCGGCAGGGAACTGGCAGGGCACCTTCTCGCCACCCGCGTGCGTGCGCGGGATGGTGTAGTACGCCACCGCGCCCTTCTTGATCAGGTCGATCATCTGCGTGGCTTCCGCGGTCTTGGCGTCGCGCATGTACTTCGTGTACGCAGGCGTCGCGACGACGGCGAGGATGGCGATGATCGCCACCACGATCATCATCTCGATCAACGTGAATCCACGGCTCTTGCCCAGCTTCATGACCTCTCCGACCGGCCCAGCCGCACGCGGTCCAGCCGCGAGAGGCGCCCCCTGGGCAAAAAACGTCGCGGAAGTCTAGCGAAGGATGTGCAGCGAGGCAAACCGGCAGACGCGGACCGGTTTGCGTGTGGTCGCTTGCACGCCGCGACGCCGGGCGCGACTTGCGCGGCAGACGCGCCGTGGCAGGATACGCGCCGCCCGCGCCCTGGTGGTCAGGCCTTGGCGCAGGGTGCAGATCCTTCCGGGGGGGATGGTCCATGGCTGAGTGCGTCCATTGCAACCAACCCGTGCCGTCGACACGCAAAACGTGTCCGCATTGCGGCAAGGACGATCCGCTGGCCAAGCAGCAGGTGCTGCTGTGCTCGACCTGCCGCGGCATCGTGCTGGCGCACCACACGGAATGCCCGCACTGCGCCGCGCCGGATCCGCACGACGCCAACGGTCCGCCGCGCCGCATGACGCGCTGCAGCGCGTGCCAGCACAACCTGAGCCGCCTCGCGACGCGCTGCCCGAAGTGCAAGGCCGAGCGCAACCCGGATGCGGACGGCGCGGCGCCGGACAAGCCCGCGGCGCGACCGCACGATCCGCTGCGTTGCCCCACCTGCGACGCCAGGCTGGTGAGCCTCGAGCAGCGCTGCCTGCGCTGCCATCCACTGGCGCTGGCCAAGACGTCGCAGCCAGTGACGCCCAGCAACGGCGCCGCTTCGGCGGACCCGTTCGATGTCTTCCCAACGGAGAGGGCGCGCCTGACCGGCGGCTCGACGGCAAAAGCCATCGTCGATCCAGCCATCTTGAAGCGCGGCGCCATGACCCTGCCCTGCGTGGTCTGCGGCCAGGTCGTGGAGGTCCACCGCGGACCGTGCCCGCACTGCGGCACGGCGGACCCCCTGCACGTGCCGGACATCGAGATCAAGTCCACGCCGATGGGCCAGCCGGTGCGCGTGCCGATGGGGCTCCTCATCACTGGCGTCCTGGTGATCGCGATTGCATTCGGGCTGTTCCAGCTCTTCGGCCACGCATCGGACGATTCGGGGCGCAAGCGGCGCATGTGGCTGGCGTTCGGCGACAAGGCCAGCGATGCCGCCGTCGCGGAGATGGAACAGGAGGCGGCGGCCCTCGGCGTCACGACGGACACGATGATCAAGGTGCGGTTCGCCTGCTTGCACGCGGATCGGCGGCGGCCCTCGACCCAAGCGCTGCTGGCCGAGGCCGAGCAGAGCGCCAAGGACGGCCATGGCCGTGACGAAGCCGTGGTCGACATGGCGCATCGCGTCTGCGGTCGATAGCCGTTGATGGACACACAACTCCACACAGGCGGCGCAAACAGCCATTGCCTTTCCTTGCCGCTCTGAGAAGATGGCCTTCCCATCGCCGTGTTGCCGAACAACGCATGAACCAAGACCGCAGAACCTGCCCGCGCTACATCGCCTTGATCAAGGCGGTTGCGACGGTCGGCCAGACCCGCCATGACGTGGTCTGCGTCAACGTCGGGCCATCGGGCGGCTATTTCACGGCCAGGGTCGCACTCACGGTCGGGACGCAGCTCGAGATCCAGATGCGGCCGCCGGGGCACCGCGCGCCGGACATCGGCGTGACGGCGCGGGTCGTGCGCAGCGTGGCTCCGGGCCAAGGGAACACGCCTGGTTTCGGCGTTGTGTGGGTGCGCGCCACCAGCCGCGTCGGGGTCGCGCCACTGCGCGAGCTGCTGCGCGGCCTGCTGCGCGTGGCCGACCTGGGCGGGCTGGAGCGCTCAAGCGACGTCAACATCTCGTTTGATTTCTCGCAGCTGGCGCCGCCGCCGCCCATGCCCGCGCCCGCGCCGGCCCGCGGCGGTCTGCGACCGGTGCCCACCGTGCTCGCGACGCCGCGCGGGACGCCGCCGACGCCGCCGTCCACGCCGCTGTCGACCGTCGTCGGGCCCAACCGTCCGGCTTCCGGCCTCACGCTCGTCCCGCCGGTGCCGCCCGCGCCGGTCCTGCCGGCCACGCGACCTTCGGCGCACTCGGCCGTTTCGGGTGCGCTCAAGCCGGGACAGAGCTACGTGCCCGCCACGCCGCCGCCGCCGGCGCCGCCCCCCACGCCGCCGCCCAAGGTTCCCGCCGCGCCGACCTCTTTGCGGCCGCCGCTGTCGGTGTCGGGCGCGCAGAGCCACCCGTCGAGCCAGGTGTCGGCCGCGCAGTCGGCGAGCGCGCTGTACACCGGCGGCAACAAGTCCAGTTCCCTCGGCGGGTTCACGTTGCCGCGCGTGGCTGCCGCGCCAGAGCCGCACAAGCCGCCGGAAGCCTCCGCCACGCCCTGGCCGAACGGCGTGCCGCGCGCCATTGCCG
>CAIXAA010000108.1 GCA_903917305.1 uncultured Myxococcales bacterium
GCTCTTTGTCGCGAGCCGGTGGATTGCCAAGCGGACGGGCGAGCCGGAAGCGTTGTGGACGCCGTGATCAGCGTTTCTTGCCCTGCAGCCTGAGTGCATGCCAGCGCACCGCGCGCACCCGACCCAGCCGCACGCGTCGCAGCAGCAGGTCGAGGAGCAGCAGCCCGAGCGCCCACCACACGAGTTTCGGCCACAGCCATTGCCAGTCCTTGTGCGTTGCGCCGTGCACATCCAGCCAGTCTACCGGTCCGCTGGCCAACTTGCCGCCGGTCGCCGTCGCCAGTTGGGTGAGCACGGTACTTTTGCCAACCACCAGCCGATACTCGTCCGGATAGGGATGCACGGCCGTCGCCCGGCCGCTCGCCAGCACCGGTTGGTCGGCCCGCGCCCGCAGCGTCACGGCCACGTCGTAGGGGCCCAATGCCGCCAGCGGCAGTGCGGTCTCGTAACGACCCTCCGCCACTTCCGTGAGCGGCACCTCCGCCTGCGTACCGTCGGGCCGCGTCACTTGTGCGCGCGCCAGCATCCCGGTCAAGTAGTGGTCATCCTCGTCCAAGGCGTCGACCGCCACGCGCAGGTGATCACGCTCGCGCGCCAGCCGCACGTCCAGCGCCATACCGACGTCCTCCTGCAACAGGTCGCGCACCGTCTGCCGCGCCAGCAGCGGATAGCCCGGCCAGTCCAACCATTGCGCCGCCCAGCGATTCTTCAGGTCGCTGGTGAACACCGTGACCTTGCCCAGCCCCAGCTTCCAGCGCACCAGCAGCGGCTTGCCCGACGACAGCCGCAGGATTTCCTCTGCGCCCGGCTTCACCTTGGTCGGCAGGTAGCCGGTCAACAGCGGTGCATCCTCGATGCGCACGCCGCGCAGCAGATCGATGCGCCCCAAGCCCGGCGCGCGCTTGGCGTGTACGCGCTGCTCCACCACGCTCTCGCCGGCGATCAGCTTGGTTTCCTTGACGAAAATCCGCGGCAGTGTCTCCGGCCGATCGGTGAAATAGAACCGCCCGCCGCCGCGATCCGCGATGCTTTCGAGCAAATTGTGGTCCACGTCGCTGCCGACGCCGACGGTTGACACCGTGATGCCCGATCGCTTCATTTGCCGCACGAGCGCATCGATGCCCTGACGCGGCGCCTGGCCATCTGTCAGCAGAATCACGTGCTTGATCTTCGCCGGCGCGGTCAACAACGTCTGATAGGCCATGTCCAATGCGGGATAGACGTGCGTGCCGCCGCTCGCCGTCAGCTTGCCGATGTCGGTGGAAATCCGATACCGATTGCCCGCGCGCTGCAGCCGCACCGCCAGCCGCGCTTCCGAATCGAAGGCCACGACGCCGATCAGGTCATCAGGCGCCAGCGATTCCGCGGTCGCGCGTGCCGCTTCCTTGGCCAATTCCATTTTTGGGCCCTGCATGGAGCCGGAGCGGTCCACGGCGAGCATCAGCGCGATGGTCGGTGTCTCCATCGTCGCTTCGACGTCCATCCGCACCGGCAGCACGTGCTTGTCGAGGTACGTATCCTGATACCCGCCCGAACCCAGACTGTTCTCGCCGCCCAGGACCAGCAAGCCACCGCCTTTCTTGACGTATTCCTCCAGGTTGCGCATATCGCCATCGGTCAACAGCGGCACACCCGACGCCGAAACGCGCGGCACATCGCTCAACAGAATCGCCTGATACGGCTTGAGCCCGACGAGCGATCGCGGCAGGCCGTCCTGATCCACCGTCTCCACGTCAAAGTCATCCGCCAGGGCGCGCGCCAAGTACTGGTTCTGACCCTTGGCGCCTTCCACGTACAGCACTTTCGGCCGCACCAGCACCGCCACGCGCCCGCGCAGATGGTTGTTCAGGGCAAAACGGTCGGCGCCCGAGAGGACCCGGCACGTCGCTTCCAGGTCGTGCGTACCCGCGTCCTTGAGCCGCGCGTGGCCAAATTCCAGCCGTGTCGTCCCGGCCGCGATCGCTTGTTCCAGCTCCAGTGGCGGCTGGCCGGGCAGGTTCAGCGTGCAATGCACCTTGGCCGGTCCCGACGATTCCACCGCGATCGCCACCGGAAACGGCACGTTGGCGCGCACTTTCGCCGGCAGTTCAAAACGCTCCACGACGACTTCACCCGTTTGCGGCAAATCCGGCTGGGCGGGCACGTGCACGCGCACGCCCGCGGCGCGCAGGGCATCGAGCAATTGCAGCGCGTCACCTTGGGTCTCGACGCCGTCTGACCAGACCACCACGTGCGGTACGCTATGGCCGTCCAGGAGCCCGAGCGCCAGGTTCAACGCGCCTGCGAGATCGGTCTCGCGCTCCGAGTCCGGCCGACGGGCGATCGTCGGCGGCGCGATCTCATCCGTCACGGCTGTCGGCGGCCACGGCAGCGATTGTGCTTCGCCGTCAAAAGCGATGACCTGCACCGGCGGCACCGCGCCATCGCCCGCATCCAGAGCGTCTTCCGCTGCGTCTTTGTGGCGCGCACGCGCGGCGATTTCGCTTTGCTGCACGCCGTGTTCCGCTGCACGCAGCAGCTCGTCTGGCACCGAGGCGGATCGGTCGATGACGTGCACCACCTGCGCCCGCCGCGGTCGTTCGTGCAACAGACGTGGACCGGCGATCGCGATGGCGAGCAAGGCGATCAGCGCCATGCGCACGGCTACTTGCACGCCCTGCTGCCAGCGCGGCAGGTCGGTCAGCGACCACGCGGCGGCCATCGGTACCAGCCAGGCCAGCACGGCGAGCCACAGCAGCCGCGGCGCGGCGAAGTCCACGCCCCGGCGTGCCAGGAGCGCCAATTGCAGCGGCGCCTGCAGGGCGAGCGCGAGCGTCGCGACGATCGCCAACGTGCCCACAGCGCCGAGCCACATCAGGCGGGAACGCGTCATACCGTCCTCCGCCGCAGGTAGGTCAGCCATTCGACGGCCAGAACCAGCATCGCCGCCAACAGCCACAGGCTCCAGCGCGGCAACGACAGCGGCTGCTCCTCCACGACCAGCGTTGCGGGCAACGTACTGGCATTTGGCCCCCACGGCTGGAGCAGGGTCGGATTCTCGGTCGGCGGCAGGACCGTCGCACGCGCCACCAGTCGGTCGCCATCGGACTGCCAGACGTGCACGCCGTGGCGCTCACTCTGTCCCAGCAGCTGCCGACCCGAGGTCCGCGCCGGCCGCGGCTTCTGTCCCGGTTCCACGTAGCGCCACGTCGCATCAACCGGCGCATCGACCGCCCACGGCCGTCCCACCAGCAGCGGCGGCACCAACGACTCCTCCTGGCCCGCCAGCCACAGCAGCGCGTTGGACACGAGCAGCGGCAGGGCATAGCGCGCGCCCAGATCCGTCTCCAGCAGGTCCAGCCCCCATTCGATCGAGCGGACCGCGTCCTGCCGCGCCACCATCACCACACCGTGCGGCTTCGCCACAGCGAGAATCGTGTCGCCGGGTCGACTTGGAATCAGCCGCACTTTGTCGAAATTGGTGTCCTGAAAGGAAATTCCGCGCATCGCCGGGTGCTCTTCGTCGCGGACAACGAGTTCCGGCCCCTCCGCCAGCCGCAGCGTCTCCGTCGGTGCGCCGGCGAGCGACAGGATCAGCCCTGGCGTTCCCTCTGGCAGCGCAAAACCTGCCTGATCCAGCACCACGACGTCGATGCCATGGCGTGCGCGGTCCTTCGCGGCAAACGTCTCCGGGTGATAATCCGCCGCCGCGACGTGTTGCACCTTGACCTTGCCGTGCGCAAACAGCGCCGCGCTCAGGTAGAGGTTGCCCGCCGCGGGATCGACATCCGCACTACCCGACACGACCAGCACGCCGAGCTCGCGCCGTTCCGCCAGGACCGCAAAGCCCCAGTCATCCCAAGGTGCCACATCGTGCAGGCCAGACTTGCCGCGCACCTGGACCGCGAAGCGCGCGGCGGTCAGTTCCACCCCCGGCACCGTTTGCGTGGACATGCCGGGGGGCAAATCGATGTCCACAATGCGCCGCAGGGCGTCGGTCTTGGCAAAAGTCGCCGCGTCAAAAGCCGTGTCGCTGCCGGCGAGCACCAACTGCGCCGCCACCGACTGAGCCGAATCGTTGCGCAACTGCACCGTCAGCGTGCCGCGGCTCGGGTCCAGCGGATCGGGCCGCACGCGCAATTCGCCGACCGCCAGGTTCGTGAGGGTCTTTGGCGGCATCGTTTGACCCGGCGCCCACGCGCGCGCAGGTCCCACGCGCAGGTGCTCGATGGGGATCTGCGCTGGTGTCGCGTCCAAAGGCAGTTCGGCCGGTCCCGCATCGCTCACCAGGACAATCCGCGGCGAGGAACGGTGCGCCAACGCTTGTTGCGCGGTGCGGATGGCCCGCCGCAGGTCCAGCCCGCCATCGGTGGCGTGCAGCCGGGTAATGCCGTCATCCAGCGTCGTGCGGTCGCTGCCCCAGCCCGCGAGCACTTCCGCGTGGCCCGACGCGGCCAGCAGCAGGACGTCCTCCTGCGCCGGGGCCATCGCCAGCCAGTGCCGCAACGCCGTTTGGGCGTCAGCCAGCCGGGTGCCAGAGAGGCCATCTTCGGTCTGCATCGACGCCGACACGTCGACAATCACCACCGTATGCGGCCGCGCCCGCTCCACGCGCTGCGCCGCCGCGCGATGCCCGAACAGTGGTTCCGCCAGCGCGGCGTTCAGCAAGCCCGCCAGCAGCAGCATCAGGAGCAGCGACAGGAATCGCCGCAGGTTGCGCCCCACCACGCGCGATTCGCTTTCCGCCAGCACCCGCTGCCACAGACCGCCAAACGGCACCTCGACCCGCCGTTGACGCGGTCGCAGGAGGTACAGCAGCAGGATGATGGCCGCCACGATGCCGGCGAGACGCAGGACGTCGCTGGTGTTCGTGAGCAGTTGTTGGACGTGCAGCGTGTTCACCCGAGAAAGCCTCCGGCGCGAAAGACCCGCATCACGACATCGTCAAAAGGCACGCTGAGATCGACCTGCAAGCAGCGCGCCCCGACTTCGCTCGCCGCGCGCTGCACCTCGTGCCCCAGCGACTCGAACGCCGCGCGGTAGCGGGACAACAGCTGCGGCGTGAGCACGATCTCGCGCGTCTCGCCCGTTTCGCAGTCAACGATCGCCAGATCGCCCTGGACATCGGCGTCCAGCAGTGTGCGATCGACCAAGTGCAGGACCATCGGCTCGAAGCCGCGGTAGGTCAGCAGGCGCAGCGCGTCGCCGAGACCCTTGGCGTCGAAGAAATCGGAAATGACCACCGCCAGTCCCGGACGCGGCCGCGTGCGGAGCCAGCCATCGAACGCCGCCTGGATGTCCGTTTGCCCACCGGGAGGCACGTCGGACAGCACGCGCAGGATCTTGAAGAACTGCGCGCGGCCGCGAACCGGCCGCATCGGCGCCGCGATCTTGTCGGCAAACGGCACGACAGCGACGCGATCGAGGTTGGACAGCGCGATGTAGGAAAGCGCCGCGGACACCTGCAACGCGCGATCCAGCAAGGTCTTCTCGCCGTCCGGCGCCATGGTCATCGACGTCGAGCGGTCGATGAGAAAGTACACCGACAGGTCCTCTTCCTCCTCGTACAGCCGCAGATTCAGCCGCTCGGTGCGGGCAAAGAGCTTCCAGTCGACGTTGCGCAGGTCATCACCGGGCGTGTAGGCGCGGTGATCGGCGAACTCGATGCCGCTGCCGACGATGCGCGACCGCCGGTTGGCGCGCGTCCCGGAGCTGGCCATGCGGCGGGCGAGCAACGCCAACTGTTCGACGCGACCGAGAAAGGCCGGGTCAAACAGGTCGTCGCGGATGCCTTCGTGGCTGGATGGGGCGTCAACGCTCACGCAGACCTCAGCGCTGGCGTTCGAGTTCGGCGATCATCTGCTCAATCACCTGATCCGGCCGGACGCGATCGGCCTCAGCGTCGAAATTCAGCAGCAAACGGTGGCGCATCACCGGCTTGGCCAGCGCCTTGACGTCGTCGATCGCGCCGTTCGGCCGTCCCTGCAACAGCGCCCGCAGCTTGGCACCCGCCACCAGCGCCTGCACCGCCCGCGGACTCGCCCCGCCGCGCAGGTACTGCTTGGCCGCCGCCAGCTTGCCGTGCGAGCCGCTGACCAGCTTGACCGCGAATTCCACGACGTGCGGCGCGATTGGGCAATCCACGGCGAAATGCTGGATCGTCAGGATGTCCAGACCCGAGAGCACCGGTTCCACCGTCGCCTGCACCGATCGCACCGTGCGCGTCGCGATTTCCATGAGTTCGCTGTCGCTGGGAAACGGCACGTCGATCTTGAACAGGAACCGGTCCAACTGCGCTTCCGGCAGCACGTACGTGCCCTCCATTTCCAGCGGATTCTGCGTCGCCAGCACGAAGAACGGCGGCGCCAGCGGATAGGTCGTCCGTCCCACGGTCACCGAGCGCTCCTGCATGGCCTCGAGCAGCGCCGATTGGGTCTTCGGCGTGGCGCGGTTGATTTCATCCGCCAGCAGGATGTTCGTGAAGACCGGGCCTTCCTGGAACACCAGCGCGCGGCCGCCTTTGCCGTCATCGGCCAGAATCTGCGCGCCAATGATGTCCGACGGCATCAAATCCGGCGTGAACTGCACCCGCGAGAAATGCAGGTCGATCGCCTGCGCCAGCGTGCGCACCAGCAGCGTCTTGCCCAAGCCCGGCACGCCTTCCAGCAGCACGTGACCACCGGCCAGCATGCCCAGCAGCACGCCCTCGATGACCTCGTCCTGGCCGACCATCACCTTCTGCAATTCTGCCTTCAGCGCGCCCAGTCGCTCGGCCATCCAGGCCATCTGGTGTTCAATCTCGTGCTGCTCTGCCGCCTGTGCCATGACAAACCTTCCTTGCCGCCGTTAGCGCGGACCCCAGCCCTTGCGCGGGCGAATCAACTCAAAATACTGCCGCACGACGCTGCGCCGCCCCGGCGGAATCTGCTCCTGGTCCAGCATGTCGTCCGCAACCTGTGAATATTCCTTGTACACGTCGCGCCAGCCCTGACGCGCAAAGCCCTTCCTTGCCGCGTCGCTGAACACCTTCTTGATGTCCGGCCCGGCGCCTTCCTGGCCTTGCAACTGCTCGCGCTTGCCACCTGCCACGCGCTTGTGGCTGGAATCCTCGCGTTCGTCGCCTTTGTGGTTGCCCGGTTGCTCGCCCTGGCCCGGACCGCCGGTCTGCTCGTAGCCCTGACGAATCTGCTCCATGCGGTCAAACTGCCCGTCCTTGCCCTGACCCAGTTTGGCTTTTCCCGCTTTCTGCCCGTCCTTTTTCCCCGATTGACCTTCCGATTCCTTGCTTTTCGCCTCGGCCATCCGTCTGGCATCGCGCGCTTCCGGCGATTCCTCGTCGCCCTTTTGGCCCTTCTGCCCCAACCGCTGCTCGCCTTGCCCGTCCCGCGGCTTGTCGCCATTCTGCCCCGCTTTCTTGTCGAACTGCCGCCGCGCCAAATCGGGCTTGCTCCCCGTGCGCTCCAGCGCCTCGCGCAGTTCACGCATCCGGCTCTGGCCGATCCGCTGCGCCTGACGATCCTGCTGCCGCTCGTTCTCGCGGCGCATCTCGTTCGCCGCCGCGCGCATCGCCCGCTTGAGTTCCTCCTGCGCCTGCTTCTTCTCCTCGGCATTTTCCTTTTTGCCCAGCCGATCGTCCTGCTGCGCCCGCCGCAGCATATCCGCCGCGCCCTGCGCCCCGCGTTCCAGCCGCTGCACCTGATGCTGCGCCGCCATCACGTCGCCGTGCTCGCGTTTGAGCTGTTCCAGCTCCTTGCGCCCCGACTTCAGACGCTCCTGATCGCTTGCGCCCAGCCCGCCTTCCTGCGCGCGTTTCTTCTGCAGCCGATCGACGCGATCCGCCAAATCCTTGAACTTGTCCGGCAGCTTTTGGTCTTTCAAAGCACCGGCGAACTTCTCCGCCGCCTTGATCCACTGTTCCAGCTCCTTGTCGCTCAGGTTCTTGTTGGCCAATTTTTCGGCGAGCTTGGCCAGCAGCCCCAGATCCTTCTTCTCCGCCGCTTCCTGCAACAGCTTCTGCTCCTCGCCTTTGGGCGCCGCCTTCGCCGCCGCCTTCGCCGCTTCCGCCACCGCGTTTCTCAGCGCCTGGTCCTTCTGTTCCTGCGCCTCGGACACCTGCTCGGGACTCTTTGGCTCGGCACTGGTTTTTTCGCCCGGCGCGATGTCCTGTGCAGCCTTGGACTCCGGCGGATCCAGCGGATTCTGCGGCACCGCGGGCTTTTGCGCGTCCAACTGCGCGAGCATTTCCAGCGCCTGACGCTTGTCGAGCTTGCCGTCCGCGACGCCGTCGACCACTTTGCGCACGTCGCCCAGCCACTTTCGGGTCGGCTCATCGGTCACTTGCGTCTCGATGTCCGCCAGCATCCGCGCGTCGGCGTCGAGGAGCTTCGTCGTGTCTTCGCCCAGCAGCGCCGCGGCCGCCGTGAACGGCTGCGGCCCGCCGGGCAGGGCGAACACAAGGCCATTCGCTGGACCGGTCC
>CAIXAA010000109.1 GCA_903917305.1 uncultured Myxococcales bacterium
ATGCGCGAGGCGAAGCGACCGAGGGAAAGCATGGCCAAAGCTCCAGGCGGGAAAGCGCAAGGGAGCGTAGCGGATGCTGAACGTTTGTCCAGTGGCAGTTTCCGCCTTGCGCAGTGTACACGGAGCTTGCTGTGGTTCCGTCCCGCACCGCTTCCTCCCGATCATCGGAGTGTTCCATGCGCCTTTCTCCTGTCGCTGTCGCGGCTTGCCTGGCTCTCGCCGCGGCGTCCGCTTGTTCGGATGCGGCCAAGACGGCCGCCAAGCCCGACGCATTGGCTGCGGATGCCGCCGATGCCGTCTCGTTCGTCGCGGAACAACAGCAGATTCTTGGTGTGCCGCAGACCGGAGCCATCGCGCTGCCGGGCCTGGAGGACACCGTGCAGGTCGTGCGCACCGAAGCCGGCGTGCCGCACATCTACGCCAAGAACCGGCGCGATCTCATGCGGGTGCAGGGCTACCTCGTCGGTACCGACCGCCTGTTCATGCTCGATCTCGAGCGGCGCCTCGGCTTGGGCCGGCTGGCGGAGCTGATGGGCGACGCCGTGCTGGGCGCGGACGAGACCTCGCGCGCCCACGGCATGACGGCGCACGCGGATCGCACGCTGGCGGCGCTGACCGCATCGCAAGCAGCGGAATTCGATGCCTTTGCTGGTGGCATCAACGCCGCCATCGCCGCCGTGGCCGCCGGCACGTTGCCGCCACCGTCCGAAGTGAAGGCAGCCGCGGGGCTGCTGGGCTACAAGTCGCCGGCCGAGATGCTCAAGCCCTTTGATCGCAGGGACATCGCGGCGATCGCCACGGTGGCGGCCTACAACCAGGGCTTTGAGACGACCGACGTCGAGCGCGCCAAGGTCTTGACGATGCTGGACAAAGCCTTTGTGGGTCAGCCGGACGCGGATCTGCGCAAGGCGGGCGCCATTCACGACCTGTTCGATCGCGTGGCGCCGGCGGTGATCCAGAGTTCGACGCCCGGCTTCGGCGTGCACGGCGCCACGCCGCCGCCGCCGCCGGCGCAGGCGGCACCGGTAGATGCCAAGCAGATGAAGGACTTGCACGTGCCGCTGGACCTGCTGCAGCGCGTGGACGCGACGCTGGCGGCGTTCCAGCGGCACCTGGGGCATCCGCGCCGCGGCGAGCGCGGCTCCAACGTCTGGGCGGTGTCGGGCAAGCTGACGCAGGACGGCGCGAGCCTGCTCGGCAGCGACGGCCACCTGTCGCTGGTCGTGCCGACGCTGTTCTACCAACTTGGCTTTGATGATCGCGTGTTCGGCGGCGGCGACACGCACGAGCTGGGCCTCGTGCTGCCGGGCGCGCCCATCCTCGCGTGCGGGACGAACGGCGATATCGCTTGGAGCCAGACGTACTTCTACGGCGACGTCACCGATTGGTACCGCGAGGAGGTTCAGTTGGACGACAAGGGCGCGCCGAGCGCCTCCAAGTTCCAAGGCGCGTGGAAACCTCTTGATCACGTGGATGAAACGTACGTCATCGCCAACGTGCCGCTGCTCAGCTCCAAGGGCCGCACGGAGACCTGGTCGCGCTGGAAGACGTTCGATGACCGCCGCCTCGTCGACTTCGAGGGCCGCCTGCTCAAGGACGGCGAGGTGCCCGGCAAGGGCGAGTCCGTCATCCACGTGAACGGCAAGGCTTTTGTCCCGGGCGACACCGACGGCGACGGTGTCATCACCGCCGTCAGCTTTCGCCTCACGACCTTCGACGCCGGGGACACGCTGGGCGCCGTGGACGGCTTTGCGCACTCCAAGACGGTGGAGGAGATTCGCCAGCATACACGCAGCCTTGTCGGTCACTCGCAGAACATCGCGGCGATCGACCAGCAAGGCGGCGTGCTCTACACGGCCTACAATGCCTCGCCGTGCCGCAAGTACCTGGATCGCGGCGCGGATGGCCACTTCGCGCCAGGCGCGGATCCGCGGCTGCTGCTGGATGGCACGAAGTACGGCGCGTTCCATATTCCCTTGAAAAACGGCCTGGTCGACGAGGAGCCGGGCAAGACCGACCCGTACCAGTGCGTCGTGCCGTTCGATCAGTGGCCGGTCGACCTGAACCCGGCGGAAGGATTCGTGCTCAATGCCAACAACGACCCGGCGGCCATCGCGGACGACAACTGGCTGGACAACGATGCCTGGTACCTCGGCGGGCCGTGGTCGATTGGCCTGCGCGCGGCGAACATCGCGGATGCGCTCAAGGATCTCGCGGCGACCAAGACGGCCAGCGAGCAGGCGATGGCGGATGTCCAGGGCAGTCACCGCTCGCGGTTCGGCGAGTTGCTCGTGCCCGTGCTGCTCGATGCGGTTGCGCAGGCCAAGCTGCCGGCGACGGACGATGCGGGCAAGCGGCTCGCCGCGCTGTACGCCCAGCGCAAGGCGCAGTTCGACGACGCGTCGCAGCGGCTGCTCGGTTGGCAAATCGGCGGATTTGATGCTCAATCTGGCGTGACGACGTTCTACCACTCGGCGACCGACGACGAGCGCAAGAACGCCGTGGCGACCATGATCTTCAATGCTTGGGTGGTCGAGCTGACGCACCGCCTCTACGACGGCGCGGCGCTGCCGGTCGACCCCGATCGCCTGAACACGGCGCTGCCGGACCTTTTTGCCGGGCGTGGGGCGAACAACCCGAAGGCGCTGGCGTCCTGGAACCCCAAGACCCAGGAGTCGGTGTTCTTCGA
>CAIXAA010000110.1 GCA_903917305.1 uncultured Myxococcales bacterium
CGCTCTGCTCCGACTTCAACCCGGATGACGTGGACGGCACGTGGCAGCGCGTCGGACCGCGCCTGCTGCAGATCCTCTTGGAAGCCAAGCGCCTGCGCGTGTTCATCAACTTCGACGCGGAGCACTACCACGTCCGCGATCTCAACTTCGAGCTGCTGCAGCGCGCCCTGGCGCATCCGGACCTGCGCGAGCACCGCGGCGTGGGCCTGGCGGTGCAAGGCTATCTGCGCGACGCGGCTCGGCATTTGGACGAAGTGATCGCCTGGTGCCGCCAGCGCGGCGTCATGATGCCGATTCGCCTCGTGAAAGGCGCGTACTGGGATGCGGAGACCACCGAGGCGATCGCGCACGACTTCGCCGCGCCGCAGTTCCTGGACAAGCGCGAGACCGATCTGATGTTCCAGCTGCTGTGCCTGCGCATCCTGGAATGTGGAGACGCGGTGCAGCTTTGCGTGGGAAGCCATAACCTGAGGGATCACGCTCTGGCGCATGAGGCTCGGCGGCTGCTGCATCCCAGCGCGCCGGCCATCGAGCACCAGACGCTGCACATGACCTACGAGGCGCTGAGCACGGCGCTGGCGCAGCAGGGGTGGGCGGTGCGCAACTACATGCCGGTCGGCAGCCTGCTGGTCGGCATGGCGTACCTGGTGCGGCGCATCCTGGAGAACAGCTCGCAAGTGGGCGTTCTGACGATGGCCCGCGAGGGTGCGGACTTGGGCGAGGTCTTGCTGCCGCCCGTCTACCAGCTGCGCACCGCGCGCGGCGAGAGGACGGTGGAGCGCGATGGCCTGTGCCAGGCGGATCCGCCGCAAGCGATGCCGCCGTTCCGCAACGTCGCGCCGCTGCGGCTGTATCTGCCGGACCACCGCTCGGCGTTCGAGGCGGCGCTGGTCGCGCGGCGCTTGCTGGTGCAGCTGGAACAGCCGGATCACCGCGATCCGCTGTCGCTTTCGGGTCCGCTGCATGCCTGCGTGTCGCCTTCGGACAGCGAAGCGACGCTGGGGCACATCCGTTTCGCCACGACGGCGGACGTGGACCGCGCGGTGGCGCTGGCGGCGGAGGCGCACGTCGCATGGGCGCAGCAGCCCGTGGGCGCGCGTGCGGTCGTGCTGCTGCGCGCGGCGGAGCGGATGCGCGCGCTGCGGCTGGACTTTGCCGCGCTGGTGGCGCTCGAGGCCGGCAAGGCGCGGGCGGAAGCGCTGGGCGATGTCGACGAAGCCATCGATTTCCTGCAGTTCTACGCGCGGGAGGCCGTGCGGCTGGAGACCGGGGCCATGCGGCAGCCGCGCGGCGTGGTGGCGGTGGTCGCGCCGTGGAACTTCCCCCTGGCGATTCCCTGCGGCATGACCGTCGCGGCGCTGGCGGCGGGAAATGCCGTGATTCTCAAGTCCGCGGAGCAGGCGCCCTGGGTGTCCGAAGCGCTGGTGCGCCTGCTGCGCGATGCTGGACTGCCGGCGGCGGCGCTGCTGCACCTGCCCGGCGAAGGGCCGGAAGTGGGCGCGCCGCTTGTGGAACACGAGCGCATCGCCGGCTGCGTCTTCACCGGCTCGCGCGGCGTCGGCACCTGGATCCACAAGACCTTGGCCGCAAAGCCGTGGGGTCCATGGACGCGCCTCGCCATCACCGAGATGGGCGGCAAGAACGCCATCGTCGTCACCGCCAACGCCGACCTCGACGAAGCGGTCAGCGGCAGCATCGCGTCGGCGTTCGGGCACGCGGGCCAGAAGTGCTCCGCCGCGTCGCGCATCCTGGTGGACGCCCGCATCCTGCCGGCCTTCATCGAGCGTTTCAGCGGTGCCGCCAGGGACTTGCAGGTCGGCGCGGCCCTGGCGCCGGGCACGCGCGTCAACCCGGTCATCACGGCGGAGGATCAGCAGCGGCTGCGTCAGGCGGTGCTGGCGGCCGGGCAGGAGGCGAAGGCTGCCGGCGGTGCCGTGCTGGTCGACCGCAGCGTGCAGACCGTCGCGGGGCCGCTGCTGCCGGCGGACGACGCCGCGCGCGCCTGGCTGTGCGGGCCGACCGTGCTGACGCTGCCGTTCGCCGCGGCGCTGCGGCCGGAGAGCTTTGCGCAGACGGAGCTGTTCGGACCGGTCATCCACATCATCCCATGCGAAGACCTCGAAAGCGCCGTGCAACTGGCGAATGCCACGCCCTACGCGCTGACGGGCGGCATCTTCGCGCAGTCGCAGGACGACATCGAGTGGCTGTCGGATCGGCTCGCTTGTGGCAACCTGTATGTGAACCGCCCGATCACCGGTGCGCGCGTAGCTGTGGAACCTTTCGGCGGTTTCAAGATGTCCGGCACCGGCCCGAAGGCCGGCGGTCGCGACTACCTCGACCTGTTCTATCTGCCATGCACGGCGAGCCCGCTGCACGACGAGCACGGCGATTCGTGGGAGCGCCGCTGCCAGCACGCCGTCCAGGACATCGCCCAAGCGGCGGCTGCGCAGCTTGAAGCACTGGCTCATGGAAGCGATCGCAACCGCGCGATTCCCGGGCAGGATAGCTACAACCGCTGGTCGATGCCGCGCGGGCCGGTCGCCGTGCTCAGCCGCTCCCCGCGGCCCACGCCGGCGTGCATCGCGCACGTCGCGGCGGCGCTCGCGACGGGCAACCGCGCGCAGGTGCTGGCGCTGTCGCAAGAAGCCGCGGCGGCCTGGCGCAAGCTGCAGCAAGCGCTGCCGCAGATCGCTGGCGCGGTCGTACAATGCCTGGACCAGGAAGCGGATCTGCACCAGGCGCTCGCCGCGCCGGAGATCGCGACCATCGTGCTGGATGGCGATGCGACGGCGTGGTCGGAGGTGCTGCCGGCTGCGGTTGCGCCGCAGAGCGATCACCTGCGCGCGGTGATCTGCGCGACGGCGGACTTGGATCGCAGTGATCCGACGCGGCTTTTGCGCGATCACCTGCTGTGCCGGAGCCTGGCGGTGTACACGATGCGGCATGGGGCGCCGCTGGTGGTCGATTAGCCAGCAGACGCGTTGATTCCAAGCGCTTTGCGTGTACCATGCGCCCCCCATGGAAGCGCTGCACTCCCCCCGTTGGAACCTGTTCATCCTCCTCGCGCTGGCCAGCGTGTTCGCGCAAGGCGTGATCGGCGAGTACAAGCCCTACCTCTTCCTGCACGGCGACGGCGCCTTCTACGCGACGACCAACCGCGCGCTGCTCGACGGACACCTCGATCAGCACGCGCATCAGCCGGCGTCCTGGTACGAGGTGAACCTCGGCTGGAACCAGGAACTGGACGCGGGCTGGAGCAACGTCGCGCTCGGCGCGCGCGGCGAGTTCTATCCCAAGCACCCGCTGCCGCTGCCGATTCTCGCGACGCCGCTGTTCTGGCTGTTCAGCTTCGACGGCCTGCTGCTGTTCAACGTCCTCGCTTCGGTCCTCACGCTCTGGCTCGCCTGGCGCATCGCCGCGCGTTTCGCCGACCCGCGCCTCGCCGCCTTCTTCGCGATCTTCGCAGCCACCGTGCCGCTCTTCGCGCGCGGCGCCTACGCCTACTCCAACGACGTGCTCTACGGCGCGCTCATCGTCGGCGCCATCGAAAGGTACCTCGCCGCCGGCTACGGCTGGAGCGGCCTGTTCTTCGGCATCGCCCTCTGGTGCAAGCCCACCAACATCGTGATTGCCCTGCCCTTTGGCGCCATGCTCCTCGTGCGCCGCCAATGGCGCGCGGCGTTCTGGATGGCCGGCATGGCGCTGGTGCCGCTGGTCCTCTGGTTTGCCTTGAATACCTACATGTTCGGCGGCCCGTTCACCACGTCCTACAACCGCATCCTGGTGCGCACCGGCGGCCAGAGCGTCGTGCTGGACCTGACCGAGAAGTTCACGCGCCCCATCGGCATCGGCATCCAGTCCATCCTGTTCGACGAGTTCCAGGGCCTGCTGCCCATGGCATCGCTGCTGCTGGTGGGCCTGTTGGGCCTGATTCCGCTGGCCCCGCGCGCGCCGCTGCTGGTCGCGACGCTGGTCGTGTCGATTCCGGCGTTCCTGTGGCTGCATGCGCGCTACGACTACACCTACGCTCGCTTTTTCACGCCTTGGGCCGCGCTGCTCATCGTGCCGCTGACCAGCCTGTGCCAGAGCCTGCTGACGTTCCTGCTCAATGCCTGGCGCCTGAAGGTGCTGTGGATGCGCCATGTCGGCTGGCTGCGCACCGCGCTGGTCATCGCCGGCTTGCTGGCCGTCGTGGTCGGCCTCCGCACCTGGACGCACCGCGATCCGCACCGCTGGAGCGCCGCGTACCACATCGAACAGGCCAAGGTCGTGCGCGATCCCGGTCGCAACGCGATGCCTTGCGACTACTTCAACCCGCGCTACCTGCGCTGGGAGTGCGCGCAGATCGAGCCCGACACCTGGCAGCACTGGGGCCGCGCGTTCGGCGACCACCTGTGCCGCTTCCCGCAGGAGTCCAAGGGCTGGCTGTGGCTGCACCCGAATCCGGGGCACGAAAAGTCGCTGACGTTCGCGAAGTTGCCGCAGGGGCCCATCATGGTGCGCTACGGGCTCGGGCAGGATTCGCACTTCGCGGGCGTGAAGTTCCAGCTGCGCGGCGATGGCGGCAAGGTGCTGCGCGACGTGGAAGTCCAGGACATCGGGACGGTCCACGAGCTGACGCTGGCGCCGGCGGAGCGCGGACAGGCGCTGGGCATCGCGGTGCCGGCGCAGGCGTTCGATTGGCGGCACCTGTGCGTGGACGTGTCGATCGACTAGCGCCCGCGGCTACGGCGCGTAGCTCTTGCACTGCCCCACGAGGCACTTCGCGGCAAACACGTCGCCGGGCGCGGTCTTGCCGTCGTCGGCGACGGTCTGCTTCTGTGCGCACTTGCACTTCGGGTACTGGTCGCGGCACGTCGCCTCTTCGCCCGTGAACATCGCCTCGACCATGGCGTTGATGCCCCACGCGACCTTGGAGCCGCAGCAGTCGATCTGGTGGATGACGACGGCGCAATCGGCGTCGACGTTGCAGAAGGGGGTGAACAGCGGGAACGTCGCGGGGCTGAGGTCGCAGTGCGTCGGCATCACCAGGCACATCTGGCCGATGTTCTGCCAGTACGGGCAGCCGTTGGTGTCGAGGGCTTGGGTCCAGCCGACGGGCGCGGTGTCGCATTCCGTCTTGCAGCCGCCAGGTTGACTCGGGGAGCCGCCCATCGCCGTGCAGTCGCACGACGGCGCGCCAATCGGGCAGCACGCGGCCGAGACGTCAAAAGCGATGTCGACCGGCACATCTGCGGCGACGTCCGCGTGGATGTCCGGCATCGCGTCCGGCGCGTCCGTGGTCGCGTCGACGGCGGCGGGCGCGGTCGGCGCCGTGCTGGAGCAGGCGAGCACAAGGGAAAGCGCGAAGAGACAGGTCAGGCGGGTCATGCTGGGCTCCTTCGGTGGTGCGCCGATCAGGCCACAAAGGCGAGGCGGATGTCCAGAGCCGCGGCGGCTGATCCCGGTCACGATGACTGGCACGGCTTCGCCCGTGGCGCAGCAAGAAGTGCGAGGCTGCAACTGCCCACGCGGCGCCCCCATCTCGACGCCCAGACTCCCGCGACGAATCATCGCCCTAAGCGCATCGGCTTTCGCCCGACGTGCCCCAGGCGGCATCCTGTGAAAGCTGGCACGAATGAATGCAGAGCGCCTCGGAGGCCCGCCGATGGTCCCGACCACGACATTGCACAACGCCATGGGCAGCAAGGCCATTGACGAGTCCGGCGTGCTCGACGCCAGCGATGCCGTCGGCTTTGACGGCTACGTCCAACTGGCCAGCTTCGTCGCGGCGGCACCGGTCGCGTACCTCTCCTTCATCGACGCGGAGCGGCAGATCATCATGAGCCACATCGGCCTGGCCGAGCACGACGTCACGGCCGAACACCCCGCCGCCTTGGCCGTGTGCAGCCGCGTCATCGGCGCCGATGCCCCGGTGTGCCTGTCCGATGTCCGCAGCGACACCGTCCTCGCGGATTTGTGGAGCTTTCGCAGCACCGGCGCCGTGGCCTTCGCTGGCGTGCCCGTGCATGACGCCGCCGGCAGGACGATCGGCGCCCTGGCCGTGCTGGACTTCGAGCCGCGCGACTGGCCGCCGCCGATGGTCGAGGCCCTGACGCGCGTCGCCACGGCGGTGACCGAGTACATCCGCCTGCGCAACGCGGAGCGCGAGGTGGCACGCGTTCGCCGCTGGCGCGCCGCCGTGTTCGAGAGCATCACCGAAGGCTTCTTCCTCGTGGACCACGACTGGCGCTTCACCTACGTGAACGGGCGCGCAGCCGAGATGCTGCAGCAGGAGCGCGACGCCCTGCTCGGCCAGGAGCTGTGGCAGGTCGTCCCGGCCATGGCGGGCACGACCTGCGAGGACCATTTCCGGCGCGCCGTCGCCGAGCAGATCCCGGTCGCCTTCGATTTCTACGTCGCGCCCAACGCCATCGGGCCGGACAGCTGCTGGCTGGCCCTGCGCGCCTATCCCGGACAGGAAGGGCTGACCGTCTTCTTCCTGGACATCAGCGCCCGCCGCGTCGCCGATGCGGAGCTGGTCGAGGCCGATCGCCAGAAGCTGGCCGCGATGATGCGCATGGCCGGCGCGATCGCCCACCACGTCAACAACCTGCTGACCGGCGTGCAGGGCGTGGCCGACATGCTCCTGGAAGACGAGATCCCCACGACACTGCGCGAGGATCTGGTCCACATTCGGGATTCGACGCGCCGCTCGGCCGATCTGGCGCAGAAGCTGCTGTCGTACAGCGGCAAGCAGGTCTCCGAGCCGCAGGTGCTCGACCTCAATGGCGCGGTGCAGGAGAACCTCGAGATGCACGCCGATCTCGTGCGCGCGCACGTGGCGGTGGAGGTGGCGCTCAGCACCGACGCGGTGTCGGTCCACGTGGATCCGCTGCAGCTGACGCAAGTGCTGAACATCCTGATTGACAACGCCAAGGAGGCCATGCCGCGCGGTGGCACGCTGACGCTGTCGACGCAGATCGTGGAGGTGACGGCGGACATGCCGGAGGCCGCCAAGCTGCCGCCGGGGCCCTACGCGGTCGTCGCGGTGCGCGACATGGGCCGCGGCATCGCGCCGGAGTGGCACAAGCGCGTGTTCGAGCCGTTCTTCTCCACGCGCGAGCCGCGCACGCCGACCACGGGCATGGGGCTGGCGATGGCGCGCGGGCTGGTGGTGCAGTCGGCGGGCGAGATCTTCCTGGAATCCGCGCCGGACCAAGGCGCCACGTTCTCCGTCTACCTGCCGCGCGTCGCCCAAGTGGCGGCGGAGCCGGTGGTGGCGCCGCTAGCGGTTGCGCCGCCGGTGGCGACCGGCATCGTGCTGCTCGCGGAAGACGAGCCCTTGCTGCGCAAGCTGGCGACGTTGATGCTGACGCGCGCCGGGTTCCAAGTGCTGGCGGCAGCCAACGGCGTCCAAGCGCTGGAGATCCATGCCGTCACGCCGCACATCGACCTGCTGGTGACCGATGTGGTCATGCCGCGCATGGGAGGGCTGGAGCTGGCGACCCAGCTGCGGGCGCGGCGACCGGATTTGCCGATTCTGTTTACGTCGGGGTATTCGGAGGATGTGCTGACGGACAGCCTGCGCGACCAGCGCACGCGGTTCCTGCCCAAGCCGTACCTGAGCGGCGCGCTGGTGCAGGCGGTGGCGGGGCTGCTGGCGGCGACGGTTGCTGCCTCCGCTTCGGATTCCGGTCCTGGTTCCGGTTCGGGTTCGGGCGCCGGCTCCGGTTCGGGTGCGACGCGGCCGGTCCATTGACGCCACGCCGCCCCTCAGCGACGCTGCGCGCGTCCATCCCGGAGGCTCCCATGTCCGACCACACCGCGCCGACCTACCTGTCCCCCGCTGTCGCCATCGAGGCCCTGCTCCGGGCGCCCGAGGACGTCGACACCATCCTCCAGGATGCCGTCGAGCAGTTCGGCGACGAGGCGCTGGCCACCGCGGTGGTCGACGGCCTGGTGGCGC
>CAIXAA010000111.1 GCA_903917305.1 uncultured Myxococcales bacterium
ATGCGCTCTTCGCGCTCGGACAACTCAACCGGGGGATTCCATGCGCCTGCCATCTGCCACCGCCTTTCTGGCGGTGAAGTAGATCGCACCCGGGATCACTTGTCGATCCCTTTGGTTGGCGTGAATTGATCGCGTCTCTAGCACCTCCGCTTCTTGTCCGGGCGGCGACGCGCTACCATGGAGCAGGGAGGGCACATGGGTCGCGTGGAATTTGCCTGCATCTGTGCGGTTCTCGCGCTTGCGGCGTGCACGGCCAAGGTCGATCTCGCCGGGCCGCGCCGCTTGCCGGGCGTGGTCGTCCACACCGAGTCGACGTCGATCATGACCGACGGCAAGGTGACCCTTGCCTCGCTGCCCTTGCCGACGACGGCGTCCCTGACGATGGTCGACGTCGCCGTCACCGAGCTGGCCGTAACCAAGAGCGGGCTGCGGGCGCCCGAGCAGTACCGCCTGACGACATTGGCGGATCGCAGCCAGGGCAGCATGCACCTGCCCAGCGGCGAGACGCGCAGCCAGGATCACGCGGGGCCCTTCGCGGGGCGGACGCAGCGCACGGACTGGAGCGGCACGGGCTGGCAGCGGTCGCTGGAAGGCGCACCGCCGAGCCGGGACCAGCAGAAGTTGCTGAATCGACCGTGGAATCCGCCCGATCTCTACCCGCACGAGCCGCTGCGCCCTGGAGAAGGCTGGACGCTGACGCCCGCCCAACTGCGCGAGCTTGTGGCGGATGAAGAGGCCGAGGCCGTGACCGGCAACGTGCGCGCGACGTTCGAGCGCGGCGTGCGCTGCAACGGTGGAGAATGCGCCGTGATTTCGCTGGCCGGGACGCTGCGGTGGCAGACGCGCGACGACACCGGCGATGTGGCGCGCCTGACGTGGCAGGTGCGCGGGCATCGGCTGCGCAACCTGACGACGTTCGTGGAGGAGCGCTTCGAGCTGCACGGCATGTTGCGCTCGGACGGGCGCTCCGGGCCGGCAAGTGCGCGGATTGGCACGGTGATCGAAGGTGTGGTGGCAGAATCGGGTCGGCAAGTGCTCAGGTAGCCGACGCCGTCAGTTCACCGCCGCGACGCCTTCCGGCTGCCAGCGCAGCAGCGCCAACGCCACCAGCTTCGCGCGTTCCACCAGCGTATGGGCGCGGATCCTCTCCTCAAACGTGTGCGGCCCGGATCCGACCGGCCCGAGCCCGTCGATCGTCGGAATCCCCAATGCCGCCGTGAAGTTCGCGTCGCTGCCGCCGCCCGTGTCCTCCGCGCTCAGCTCGATGTCGACCTCCGCGGCGGTCTTCTGGAAGTGGCCGATGAGCCGATCGCACGCCGCCGAGCGCTGCCACGGCGGCCGGCCGATGCCGCCCAGCACCTCGACGCGCGCCCCCGGCACCGGCGCCGCGGCGCACAGCTCGCGCACCGCCGCCTCGACGCGCTCGCCCTCTTCTATCGTCAAAACGCGAACATCCACTTCGCAGCGCGCCTCGTCCGGTACGATGTTGCGCTTGACGCCGCCGCGAATCACGCCAACGTTGACCGTGGTGCCGCGCGCCGGATCCGCCAGTTCGCCCAGCTTGACCACGATGTGGCACAGCCCGACGATCGCATTGACGCCCGCGGCGTGATCCATGCCCGCATGCGCGGACTTGCCGTGCACCGTCACGAAGAAGCGCCCCACGCCCGCCCGCGAGCGCACCACCGCGCCCGTTGCGCGCCCGATCTCGAAATCCAAGCAAAGATCGCGTCCTACAGCCAGCTGCTCAATCAGGTCGCGCGAGGTCGGCGACTGCACCTCCTCGTCGGCATTGTGGACGCAGACCCAGTCGAACGCATCCAATTGTCCAATCGAGTTCAAAGCTTCCAGCGCAGCGAGCCCGACGACGAGCCCGCCCTTCATGTCGCCCACGCCGGGGCCATGCAGCCACTCGCCGCGCTGCTCCATGCCGAGGAAGGTCGTCGTGCTGTCGTAGACCGTGTCGAAGTGGCCCAGAAACAGCACCTTGGGCGCGATGCGCCCCGGCAGCGCCTTCGCAGGTCGCCGCGCCACCAGGTGCACCATGTCGCCCGGCTTCTGCACGCGCTCGCACTGGAAGCCCAGCAAAGCGTAGGAGCGCTCCAGCTGGGCGAGACAAGCCAAACGTCCCGCGGGGTTGTCCAGGCCGCTGTTCTGGTCGACGAGGCGCCGCAGCCGCTCGATGTACTGGTCCTGGCGCCGATCCAGGAACTCGATGATGCGCAGGTCAATCGCGGAAGTCGTCATCTTTTCCTAAGGATGTCAGTGGGCACTGCCCACGTCACGTTGCACTGCGGCTGTCGAAGCGCGACAGCACCGGCAGTTGCTCGATGTCCGCCTCGCCCTGCTGGCCATCGCAGTCGAGGTAGAGCGTGTGCTCCGAGATCGTCGCGTTCCAGGCCATGCTGCGACTGCCGACCGACTCCAGCCAGGCCATGAACACTTGAGGAACACAGTGGATTTCCAGCCGTTCCAAGTTGCGCGGCTTCTGCGCCACGATCTGGTCGCGCACCGTCAGCGCCTCTTCCTGGCTCGCCACGAGCACGACGAAACGCGCGTCCTTCCACTTGCCCAGCGCCCGCGACAGCCGCTTCATCGGCGGAATGCCGCACTCGACCCACAGGGTCAGCTGGCCGGTCAGGTCCAACGCATGCAGGTCCGGCTCGTGGATGTCCGTGAAACCATGCGCATCGACAAGCGATTCGTCGTAGAACAGCACGTGCGCCAGGAAGCGCAGCAGGATGTGCTCGTCGGGTTCCTCCGGCGACTGCGCCATCACGATCGTGCGCTGACCGTAGACATCGCGGTCAAGATCGCTGAGTTGGAGACGCACCTGGCAGCGAAATGCACCGCTCATGGCCCCTCCCCCGTCACGGCAATGTGGCTGTGGTGCAGTCAGCGTAGCAGTTGCCTCGGGACCCGGCCCAATCGGGCTACTCGGCGCCGACCAGAGTGGCGCACAAGTAATCGCGATTCATCTCGGCGATGACGCGCACGCTGATCTCTTTTGGGCAGACCGCTTCGCACTCGTACTGGTTGGTGCAGGAGCCGAAGCCTTCCTTGTCCATCTGCGCGACCATGTTCAGGACGCGGCGCTTGCGCTCCGGCTGGCCCTGCGGCAAGTGCGCGAGCTGGCTGACCTTCGCCGCGACGAACAACATGGCCGAGGCGTTCTTGCACGCCGCTGCGCACGCACCGCAGCCGATGCAGGCCGCCGCGTCCATCGCCAACTCCGCGTCCACCTTCGGGATCGGCAGTGCGTTCGCGTCCTGCGCGCCGCCCGTCGCCACCGAGATGAAGCCGCCCGCCGCGATGATGCGGTCGTAGGCACCGCGATCCGTGACGAGGTCGCGCACGATCGGAAACGCGCCGGCGCGGTACGGTTCGATGGTCACCGTCTCGCCGTCCTTGAACTTGCGCATGTGGAGCTGGCACGTGGTCGTGCCCTTCTCCTTGCCGTGCGGGATCCCGTTGATCACCAAGGAGCACATGCCGCAGATGCCCTCGCGGCAATCGTGATCGAACGCGACGGGCTCCTGGCCCTTGTCGATGAGGCGCTCGTTGACGACGTCGAGCATCTCGAGGAACGACATGTCCGGGCTGATGTCCGGCGCGTCATAGGCCTCGATGCCGCCCTTGGCGTCCGCGTTCTTCTGGCGCCAGATCTTCAATGTGAGGTTCATGGGTTTTCCTCGTTGAGCCGGAATCGTTTGAGCGCCCTATTGGTAGTTCCGTGTCGCCAGGTGAACGTTGTCGAACTCGAGCGGCTCTTTGTGCAGCGTCGGGGCGCCCAGGTTGCCCGTGTACTCCCACGCGGCAACGTAGCGGAACTCCTCGTCATTGCGCAGCGCTTCGCCGTCCTCGGTCTGGTACTCCTCGCGGAAGTGACCGCCGCAGCTCTCGTTGCGGTGCAGGGCGTCGCGGCACATCAGCTCGCCGAACTCCAGGAAGTCCGCCACGCGGCCGGCCTTCTCGAGCGAGACGTTGTAGCTCTCGCCATCGCCCAAGACATTGACGTTCTTCCAGAATTCCTCGCGGATGCGCGGAATCTGCTCGAGCGCCTTCTGCAGGCCTTCGGCGTTGCGCGCCATGCCGCACTTGTCCCACAGCAGCTTGCCCAGCTCCTTGTGGAACGAGGTCGGGCTGCGCTTGCCCTTCACATTCAGGAGCTTCTGGACGCGAGCGTTCACTTCGGCCTCTGCCGCCTTGAACTCCGGCGCATCCGTGGTCACCTTGGGCTGCTTGGCCGTCGCCAGGTAGTTGCCGATGGTGTACGGAATCACGAAGTAGCCGTCCGCGAGGCCCTGCATCAGCGCGCTGGCGCCGAGGCGGTTGGCGCCGTGATCGGAGAAGTTCGCCTCGCCCAGCACGTGCAATCCCGGGACATTGCTCATCAAGTTGTAGTCGACCCACAAGCCGCCCATCGAATAGTGGATGGCCGGGTAGATGCGCATCGGCACCTGGTACGGGTTCTCGTCCGTGATGCGCTCGTACATCTCGAACAGGTTGCCGTAGCGCTCGCGGATGACGTTCTCGCCCAAGCGCTTGATCGCGTCCGAGAAGTCGAGGTAGACGCCCAGGCCGCCGGGACCGACGCCGCGGCCTTCGTCGCACACCATCTTGGCGTTGCGGCTGGCGACGTCGCGCGGCACGAGGTTGCCGAAAGACGGGTACTTGCGCTCCAAGTAGTAGTCGCGCGCGTCCTCGGGGATCTGGCGCGGATCCTTGCCGACATCCGCCTTGCTTTTGGGCACCCAGATGCGGCCGTCGTTGCGCAGCGACTCCGACATCAGGGTGAGCTTGGACTGGTGGTCGCCGCTGACCGGGATGCAGGTCGGGTGGATCTGCGTGAAGCAGGGATTCGCGAACAATGCCCCACGCTTGTGCGCGCGCCACGTCGCCGTGACGTTGCAGCCCTGCGCGTTGGTCGAGAGGAAGAACGCGTTGCCGTAGCCGCCGGTCGCGAGGCAGACGGCATCGCCAGCCCAGGACTGGACCTTGCCGCTCACCAGGTCGCGCGTGACGATGCCGCGCGCGTGGCCGCCGACCAGCACAAGGTCGAGCATTTCCGAGCGGTTGTGCATGATCACGTTGCCCAGGCCGATCTGGCGCTCGAGGCCGGAGTAGGCGCCGAGCAGCAGCTGCTGGCCGGTCTGGCCGCGGGCGTAGAACGTGCGCGAGACCTGCGCGCCGCCGAAGGAGCGGTTGGACAGCTGGCCGCCGTATTCACGGGCGAACGGTACGCCGGCCGCGACGCACTGGTCGATGATGTTGGCGCTGACCTGGGCGAGGCGGTAGACGTTGCCCTCGCGCGCCCGGTAGTCGCCGCCCTTGACCGTGTCGTAGAACAACCGCCAGATCGAGTCGCCGTCGTTCTGGTAGTTCTTCGCCGCGTTGATGCCGCCTTGCGCCGCGATGGAGTGCGCACGCCGCGGGCTGTCCTGGAAGGCGAAGCAGTGGACTTTGTAGCCCAGCTCCGCCAGGGACGCCGCTGCCGCCGCGCCGGCCAGGCCGGAACCGACGACGAGGACGGTGAACTTGCGCTTGTTCGCGGGGTTGACCAACTTCATCTCGAAGCGGTGCTTGTCCCACGCCTTGTCAATCGGACCTGTGGGGATCTTGGAGTCGAGCTTCATGCCGGACCTACCCTGCACCTGCGTGCGGCTGGAGAGCATTGCCTTGGCTTGCGAAGTCTACTTCACGCAACCAAGGAAAATCGAAACGGGAATCGACACTGCGGCGAGCGTCACCGTCCAAGCGACCACGGGGCCGACGGCCTCGATGGCAGGCTTGTACTGCGTGTTCGTGAGCCCCAAGGACTGGAACATGCTGGAGATGCCGTGCGACAGGTGACCGCCGATGAGCAGCATCGCAATGGTGTAGCAGCCAGCAATCAGCGGGTTCTGGAAGCCGTGCACGACCATGTCGTAGACACTGTCGCTGGCGGCCACGCCCAGGTGACCCGTGAAGTGCAACAGGTGATACGCGATGAAGAAAAAGACGATGAAGCCCGACACGCGCATCGTGCGCGAAGCGTAGCTGGCCTTGACGGTCGCCTGGTAGGCGTAGGCAATCGGCCGCGCCGCGCGGGCGCGCAGCGTGATGCGGGCGGCCGACCAGATGTGCAGGACCACACAGGCCAGAAGCCCGAAGCGGATGGCCCACTTCGGCGCGCCGAGGCTCTGCAGCAACTCGGCGTAATGGTTCAGCTTCTCCGGGCCAGCGAAGACCTGGAGGTTGCCAACGATGTGGACAATCAAGAAGCCGATCAGGGCCAGGCCCGTGATCGCCATGATGTACTTGAGACCCAACGTGGAGTCCCAGATCC
>CAIXAA010000112.1 GCA_903917305.1 uncultured Myxococcales bacterium
CACGTGCTACCAGCAAGCGGTGGCGGCGACGGGGCGCTTGTCGTCCACTGAGCCGAACTTGCAGAACATTCCCATCCGCAGCGTGGAGGGCAAGCGCATCCGCCAGGCGTTTGTCGCGGATCCGGGCTGCGTGCTTTTGTCGGCGGATTACAGTCAGATCGAGCTGCGCGTCATGGCGCACCTCGCCGACGATCCGGGCTTGCAGGACGCGTTTCGCCGCGGCGCGGACATCCACCGCGAGACGGCCGCCAAGATGTTCGGCTTGTTCCCCGGCATGGTGACGACGGCGCAGCGCAACGCGGCAAAGACCATCAACTTCGGGATCTTGTACGGCATGGGCGCCCAGCGGCTGGCGCGCGAGATTGATGTGTCGCAGAAGGAGGCCAAGGCCTTCATCGACAAGTACTTCGAAGGGTTTCCCGGGGTTCGCGCGTTCGTCGAGCGCACGGAGGCGCAGGCGCGCGAGACCGGCGAGGTGCGCACGCTGTACGGCCGACGGCGCCTGGTGCCCGGGATGTCGAGCCAGAACGCCATGGAGCGATCGGCGGCGGAGCGCGTCGCGGTGAACACGCCGGTGCAGGGAACGGCCGCCGATTTGATCAAGTACGCGATGCTGGAAGTCCAGCGCCGGCTGACCCAGGAAAAGCTCAAGGCGCGGCTGCTGTTGCAGGTGCACGACGAACTCGTGCTCGAAGTGCCGCACGGCGAGGTCGAGGTCGTCACGGAGCTGGTCAAGGCCGCGATGCAGGGCGTCGCGCAACTGGCCGTCCCGCTGTCGGTTGAGGTGGGCAGCGGAGCGAACTGGGCATCCGCGCACTGATTCACCGCACCGACTCACCTTGACGACGCACGGCCCAGCATGGTACCTAGCGCGCCCGCTCGCGGTTCTGCGCGCCCTCGATTCGTCGTCACTGCCTCTCAGTATCGACCTGCGCCCTCTGGGGTTCGACCTACAACGTGGAGATCATTCGACAATGCAAAAGGCCATGATCAAACTGTTCTCCGCGCTGACCGCGCTCGGCACCCTGCTGCTGACCCGTGTCGTCTTCGCCAACGAGGCCTCGCTCGTGCTGCCCGCCGGTCTTCGCGACGGCTCGGTGCAGTTCATGGGCATGAGCGGCGCCGCGCTGCTCACGGCCGGACTCGGCGTCTGCGCTGCCGGCCTCGTGTTCGGCCTCGTCATCTACAAGCAGCTGCAGAACATGCCGGTGCACAAGTCGATGCTCGAGGTGTCCGAGCTGATCTACGAGACCTGCAAGACGTACCTCGTCACGCAGTTCAAGTTCATCATGGTGCTCGAGGCCTTCATCGGCGTCGTCATCGTGGCGTACTTCTGGATGCAGGACACGCCGCCGGTGCAGATCGCGATCATCGTGGTCTTCAGCCTCATCGGCATCGCCGGTTCGACGGGCGTCGCCTGGTTCGGCATCCGCGTCAACACCTTCGCCAACTCGCGCACCGCGTTCGCCGCGCTCAAGGGCAAGCCCTTCCCGGCGTACCAGATTCCGCTCAAGGCCGGCATGTCCATCGGCATGCTGCTCATCAGCGTCGAACTGCTGATGATGCTCGGCATCCTGCTCTTCGTTCCGAACGAGTACGCCGGCTCCTGCTTCATCGGCTTCGCCATCGGCGAGTCCCTCGGCGCTTCGGCCCTGCGCATCGCGGGCGGCATCTTCACCAAGATCGCGGACATCGGTTCGGACCTGATGAAGATCGTGTTCAACATCAAGGAAGACGACGCGCGCAACCCGGGCGTGATCGCCGACTGCACGGGCGACAACGCGGGCGACTCGGTTGGACCGAGCGCGGACGGCTTTGAGACCTACGGCGTGACGGGCGTTGCGCTGATCACCTTCATCCTGCTCGCCGTCACGGAGCCCGAGGTCCAGGTCCAGCTGCTCGTGTGGATCTTCACGATGCGCATCATGATGATCGTCACCAGCATGCTCTCCTACGCGCTGAACGGGGCCTGGGCCCGCGCGCGCTGGGGCACCGCCGACAAGATGAACTTCGAGTCCCC
>CAIXAA010000113.1 GCA_903917305.1 uncultured Myxococcales bacterium
GGTGGAGCGGCGACGACGGGCAAGGCTGGCGCAGCCACTTGCGGTTGCGGCGCCGCTGGCGCGGCCGCCGGCTGCGCGGCGATGGTTGGCGTCTGCGCCGGAACGGGCGCTGGCTTGTCAGCCATCAGGGCCACGGCGACAGCGGCCGCGGCGACGAAGCCCACCGCGCCCAGGCCCATCCACAGGGGCGCACGGCTCGGCGCGACCTTCACCTTGGCCGGCGTTTGCAAAGGCCGATCCTGCACTTGCGACAGACCGGTCGGATCACGGACGGACAGCACGGCGCCGGTGTCGACGCCCTCCATGCCGATGGTCGCCATGTTCTCGAGAGGGCTGCGCGTCACCGCCGTCGTCCCCGGCTCCGCCGCCGTGCGCCGCGCCTGCAGCAGCAGCTCCACCAGCGCCATTGCCGACTGCGGCCGCTGATCCGGGTTCTTTTCCAAGCACTTGAGGACGGCCCTCTCCACCGACGCCGGCACGTGCGGAATGCTGCCGTCGCGCGGCATCGCCGCCGGCGGGTCCTTGATGTGCGCCACCAGCACCGTCATCGGCGTCTCGCCCTGGAACGGCGGCCGCCCGGTCAGCGCCTCGTACATCATGATCCCGAGCGAATACAGGTCACTGCGCCCATCGATCGGATCGCCCTTGGCCTGCTCCGGCGACATGTAGGTCGGCGTGCCCATGATCATGCCGGTCTCGGTCAGCTGGCTCTGCGACGGCGTCGTCTCCTTGGACTGGATCTTCGCGATGCCAAAATCCAGCAACTTCACGAAGTTCGGATCACCCGCCACCGGCAGCAGCATGATGTTCTCGGGCTTCAAGTCGCGGTGCACCAGCGGCATGTTGTGCGCTTCGGTCAGCGAATGGCACACCTGCACCATGATGTGCAGCAGGGTCTCCCACGGCAGCGTGCCCACGGTGTCGAGGCGGTGGCCCAGGGTCTCGCCCTCCAGGTACTCCATCGCCAGGAACAGCGCGCCGTCGGTGTGGGCGCCGAAGTCGAAGATGTGAATCGTATTCGGGTGCTTGAGCTTGGAGACCGCCTGCGCCTCGCGCGTGAAGCGCTTGACGTGCTCGATCGACGTCAGGTGCTCGCTGCGCAGGATCTTGACCGCGACGACCTGGTTCATGTTGAGCTGGGTGCAGCGGTACACGGCGCCGAAGCCGCCCAGGCCGATCACGCCCTCGACGCGGTAGCGCCCGGCGATCAGCGTACCGGCGGGATACGTCGGTGCGGCAGCTTCTTGAACGCCAATCGTCTCGGCGCCGTCATCCGGACAAACCGATTCGTGCGTCTCGATCGAACAACGCGGACATACGCGCATGGTCTGCCTGCGGTCCGTGGGGGGACACGGGCCGGGAGGGTGCACATCCCCCAAGGCGCGGCTGGCGCTTTGGGTGGCGAAAGCCTAGCACGCCCGCGCGGTCGCCTCAAACTCCTTCACCGGATTCGATGCACCGCGAGCCCATCGCACCGAGCTTGGGCGCGACTGCCCCTTGACAGCCTGCCCCGAAACACTAGGTTGTGGCCCAGGGGCGCCGTCACCGGGAGCCCGAGGAGCCGCTTCAAGACCATGCCCGCCTACGACTACCGCTGTTCATCCTGCGCCACCGTGTTCGAGAAGACGCAACGCATCACCGAGCCCGCCGGCGCCACGTGCCCGAGCTGCGGCCACAGCGACTGCGAGCGCCTCATCACCGGCGGCGCGTTCCATTTGAAGGGCTCGGGCTGGTACGCGTCCGACTACGGCGGCAAGAAGTCGTCGGAACCCGCGCCGTTGCCGCCCTGCGGCGTGGCGGGCGGCTGCGGCAACGCCTGCGACGCGGGCTGATCCTCGCTGCTGCGCCTGGCTTCGATCGCCCAATGCTCGATCTCACCGGCATCGGCGGCGTGAAAGAAGCCTTCGATCCACTCGAACATCTCGGCCGTCGTCTGCGCCCGCAACGCATGCGAGCGCAACAGCGAGCCGTGCGCAAAACCCTTGGACATCCGAGCCAGTAGCTGCTTGACGCGGCCGGGAATGGCGTGCTCCGGCATGCGGTCGGCCATGCGGTCGCGAAAGTCCTGCAGCAGCGCCAGCCGATCGGCACCGGTCGGATGACGCATGGGCCGGCCCGCGACCAGATCGTCAATCTGCCCGAAGATCCAGGGGTTCATGATCGCGGCGCGGCCGATCATGATGCCGGCGGCGTGCGTGGTGCGCAGGCGCCACAACGCCTCCTGCGCCGTCGTCACATCGCCGGAGCCAACCACCGGAATCTTCACCGATTGCGCCACAGCGTCGACCAGATCCCAGTCCGCCTCGCCCGTGTACATCTGCATGCGCGTGCGGCCGTGCACGGCGAGCATCGCCGCACCCGCGTCCTCGACCAACTTCGCGACATGCAAGGCGTTGATCGAGTCCGCGCTCCAACCGCTGCGGATCTTGACCGTCACCGGAATCGAGACGGCGCGCACCGTGGCCTCGACCAGGCGGGCGAGCAGGTCGCATTGGCGCATCAGCTCCGCGCCGCCGCCGCGCCGCACGACCTTGGGCGCCGGGCAACCGCAGTTGATGTCGACGATTTGCGCGCCGCAGTCCGCGACGATGCGCGCGGCGTGGGCCATGCGGTCGGCGTCGGCGCCGAAGATCTGCACGGACAACGGCTTCTCGTCCGCGGTGTGAAAGGCCATGCGCATCGCGGTCTTGAGGTTGGAGCGCGTCAGACCTTCGATGGAGATGAACTCGGTGACCAGCAGGCCGACCGTGCCGCCCGAGGCGGCTTGGACGGTGCGGCGAAAGGGGCTGTCGGTCACGCCGCTCATCGGCGCGAGGACGAACGGGCGCTCGATCGCGACCTGGCCACCGACGGTGAAGCCGCGCACGTAGTCTTGAGGTCCGGGGCTGGGCGCGATGTCGGGGCGGTCGGAGGCGACGAGGTCAGGGGCGTTGGGCATGGTCGGGATCCGTCTCGCTCTCACGGGGCAAAGGGGTCTGGCGCGTGGCGCCGCGCTGGCGCAGCGGAGGTGCCGGCGGGCCAGACAACAGCAAAGACGCGGCTGCGCAAGTGATTCTTGCGCAAGCGGCTAATGGTCCTGCGGGTTCGTGCCGGCCTTCAAGTCGGCGGCCGGCCCCTGGCCTTGCGGCCGCGCCGCGCGGACTGGATCCACGTCCTTGAGCGACATGTCCCACATCGACAGCGCCGCCTGCACCGTCAGCAGCCCCTCGCGGTCGCGCGGTGGCGCCTGCGGCGTGGGCGCGGCCGAGGCGTGCTCGGAGCGCAGCGTGGCCAGACGCTGCGTCGCCATCCGCAGTTGGCGGATACCGGCGACGGCGATGTGCTCCTGGAAGCGCAGCGCGAGGTCGCTGCTGGCGCGCAGCAGGTCCTCGAACACGTCGCGCGTCAGCTCGAGGGCCAGCGTCGGCTCGGCCGCGACGACGGTCGCCGAGCGCGGGGAGCGATCGACCAGGGCCATCTGCCCGACGATGGCGCCAGCGCGCAAGGTCGCCAGGACGCGCTCGCCGTCATCGGCATGCTTGCGGATCTCCACGGATCCAGTGGCGAGCAGGAAGCACGAGCGCGCCGCCGAACCTTCGCGGCACAGGATCGCGCCCGCGGCGTATTCGCGCGCCGGCGCCACCGAGGCGAGCAACTTGAGCTCGGCATTCGGGTAGTCGCGAAAGCTGGGCAGGGCACGCAAGTTGATCTGCGTCATGGCAGGCTCCTGAGGCTGGGACGGATCAGTCGCCGGAAAGGCGCGACCAGAGACGCGAGAACACCGACTGCGAATGCTCATTCAAGACCGGCGCTTGGACGGTCGAGGGCGCATGCGTGCGCACCGGCGGCAGGCCACTGGACAGGCGGCGTGGGCGCGGCGGCGGCAGCTTGGGCGGGTCGATGCGCAGCTCCTGGTCGATGCAGTCGTTGATGTGGCGCAGGCGCCGGGTCACGTCGCTGATGATGGCGCTGACGATCGCCGCCGCGGCCGGCGCGCAGGTCAGCCGCAGCTGCTGGAGCCCATCGCGCGACAGCTCGTAGACCAGCGCGTCCGTGACGGCCAGCACGGTCGCCGAGCGCGGGCCTGGGTCGACCACGGCCATTTCTCCCACGACTTCGCCCGCTTCGATGTCGCCGATCTCGACGCGATGGCCTTGAGGGTCGGTCATCGCCACGTGCAGGTGGCCCTCCAAGACGATGACCATCGCCGTGCCGACTTCGCCCTGGTGGAACACGACGCTGCCGGCCTGGATCTTGCGCGTGCGCAGCACGGCGTCGAGGGCGTCGCAGGCATCGTCGGTGAAGTTCTTGAAAAGCGGAATGGTGCGCATGATGGCGCGCGCGGTCGTCGACATGCCAGAGCCCCCCGGGCGGGCTGCACAGCGCCCCCCTGCGCAAGACTGCGCGGCGCTCGGTGGGACAGCCCAAGGCGGCACCATAGCACAGGACCGGACTTGCGCCAGATGTTCGGACGCGGCAACGGCAAGCCGGGGCGCTTGCGTTGCCTCCGGGCGTCGCGCATCCTGTCCGGCATGATCGGCCGCTGCCTCGCAAGTCGCGACAACCCCTGGACCGCGCGCGTGCTCGCAGCCATCTGCCTCGCGCTGGCCGTCAGCGCCTGCCGCCAGGACGCCGCGCGCTGCGAGAAGGGCCTGTGCCCCGTCGGCCGCGTGTGCAACGCCACCACCGGGATGTGCGAGGCCGACGCGAGCGTCAGCTCCGGATCCGCGGGCGTGTTCGGACCCTTCACGCTGCTCAAGCTCGCCGGCGGGGATCTCGGCGCGGTCGCGTTCGACGCCCGCCACAAGAGCCTCGCCCTGCTGCAAGCGCAAGGCACCGGGTGGAAGCCCACGTTCATCGCCGGTCCGGCGGCGGCGGCGGGCGAACTCGCCGCCGGTCAGGCCTCCGCGGCTGTAGTGGCGCCCGATGGGCAGGTGCATGTCGCTTGGCTGCGGCAATCGGACGCGACGCTGTTGTAAGCGGTGGGTTCGCCGGGCGGCTGGCACCGCGAGCAGGTGCTGCTGGCCGCGCCCGGCAGCGTGAGCCGGCAGATGGCCATCGGCTTGTGGCTGGGTGCGCCGACCATCGCCTACCGCGACAATGACATCCGCGGCATCCGCGTCGTGCGGCGTGACGATACCGGCACATGGAAGACCGAGACCGTGCCCGCTCCCCTGCCGCGCCCGGGCCGCGCCGCGACGCAGCCGGACCTCGGTCGCTCCCTGGCGATGGCGATCATGCCGGCGGGACCGGCGATTGCCGCCTATGATGCCGTCGATGGCGATCTCGTGCTGGCCGTGCGCTCGGCCGAGAGCTGGTCCGTCGCGCGCATCGCCGGCAGCGATCCGGTGACCGGCGCAGACACCGGCGATTGCGGCGACCCGTCCGCCTTGGCGCTCGGCCCCGGCGGCGACCTGGTCGTCGCCTACCGCAACCGCAGCAGCGGGCAGGTACTCGTCGCGCGCTCCAAGTCCGGCGTCATCAGCCACCAGGTCGTCGCCAGCGCCGCGTGGACCGACAAGGCATCGAACAGCCAACGCGTCGGCTTGCTCGGCACTTCCCTGGCCGTGACCTTGCTGCCCAGCGGCCGCGCGCTGGTCGCCATGCAGGACGGCAGCCACATCGACGTCCAGGTCGCCGCCGAGACACCCGGCGGCAGCTTCGTCGCCGTCAAGGGCAGCGGCTCCGACGGGCCGCACGCCTGGCCCAGCCTGCTCAGCCGCGCGGATGGCGTCGTCGTCGCATCGGTCGCGCTCAACGCCGCCTTCGGACCCGCGGGCGGCAGCTTGGAGAAATGGACGGTCCCGGCAGGAGACACGCCGTGATGCGCAGTTGCCTCCGACAGCTGCTGCCCCTGGCGCTGGCCGCGGGGCTGCTGGCCTGCGGCGACAAGCCGTGGCTGCCGCTGGCGGCGCCGCTCGCGGACGACCACACGGTCGCCGGTGCGGTGCGCGTGGTGCTGGTCGACAGCGATCTGGCGCACCTGGCCGATACGATTCGCGTCAAGGCCGGCAAGACGGTCGAGATCGCCGCGGCGCCCTGGCAGCTGCCCGGCACCAGCGGGCAGGCGCTCGGCGCGCTGGCGGCGTCGATCAACACCTCCCCGGGAACCGCGGTGTGGTCCGATGCGTTGCGCCTGCGGCTGACCTATCCGATGGGCAAGCAGGCCGTACCGCTGTCGATCGGCGCGCCCGGCACCGCGGCTTGCGCCTTTTCCTGGACGGCGGCGTCCGGCACGTTGACCGTGGAGCTGGAAGTGCGCAGATCCGCGCAAGGTCTGGCGACGACCAGCCTGGTGAGCGAGCCCAGCGCGCTCTGGCAGCAGGCCCAGCTCGTCGATGCCGAAGCGTGTCTCGCGCAGGTGGATCCGGGCGCGCCAGCCATCGTGCGGGCGCACGTGGAGTCCGAAGTCAGCACGGCGCTCGTCACGCGCTTTGCCGGCGCCGCGATGCAGGCGCTCGGCGCGGTGTTTGCCGCTGGCATGGAGCGCGAAGGCCGCGTCGCCACCGTCTCCCGCTGGGGCGACGCCATCGAGTCGCGTTTGTCGCTGCGGTATGCGCAGTTGTCTCCGGAAGATCCCGGGGCGATCGCGCGCCATGACGGCGTGCACGCGCTGGCGGAGCTGGCGCTGGGCCTCGATGTCGACCGTGCCGCCTGCGCCGTCGACGAACCGCCGCCGAACCTGGCTGCGACGCCCCTGCCGCCACAAGCGCCCGCCGCACCTGGAGAAAGCGCCTTCCTGCGGCGCGCCATCGTCGTGGACCGCTCTGCCCTGGCCCACATCGCCTGGGCCATGGCCCGATCCGGCATGCTGTGCCAGGAAACGCCGGCCCTCGCGCCCATCGAAGCCGCATCCGCCGGCGCCGCCGTTCCCGCGCTCGGCGAATGGATCGAAGGCGGCCCGACGGCCGCGCGCTTCTGGCCCGGCAGCAGCGACGCCCCGCACATCGTCGACGGCGCGCAAGGCCCGGTCATCGAATGGGGCCTGAGCGACGCCACCCTGGAAATCGTCGGCCGCGTCGCGGACACCGAGATGGTCGTCCTGTCCATTTCCGGCCACTTCCGCGTGCTGCTGGGGCCCGTCGTCGCCGGCGGCACCGGGCTCGGCTTCGTGTTCGTCAGCGCCAGCCGCGACGCAACGGTGGTCGCCAGCCCGCTGTTCGGCGATGACCTCAAGTTCGAGGAC
>CAIXAA010000114.1 GCA_903917305.1 uncultured Myxococcales bacterium
CCGCCCCGCTTCGGCGAAGCGCCATCGGCGGTTTTCGAAACGTCTAGCTGCCGCCCTTCTGCCATTGTGCGTAGGTGATCCTGGCGACGTCAAACCGATCGCTGGTCCGACAGTAAACGGAAGGCGAGCCGAGCCGTCCGATCGGCGCAAAATTTTCTATCCGCAAGCGGGGGCCGAGCAGATGGTCGGCGACATGAAACATCACGACTTCGCCGATGAACAGCGTATTGGCGCCTAGCGCCTGCGTCTTGAACAGTGTGCACTCGAGACTGGCCTGCGCCTCCGCCACCCGCGGCGCCCTGATGCGAACAGAGGGCGCGCCGTGCAGATTTGCCGCAGCCAGTTCGCTCATCTCGGCCGGAAAGTCGGCCGCCGAAATATTCATGGCATCGAACAATTCCTCGGTCACCAGGTTCACCACGAACTCGCCGTTGGCCAGAATATTCCTCGCCGTATCCTTGGCGCCGCCGAGATCGTTGTGGCCAATGCTGATGATCACATAGAGCGGGTCGCTGCCGACCGCGTTGAAGAAGCTGAAGGGAGCGAGATTGATGACGCCGCCGGGACTCAGGCTGGTGACCCAGGCGATCGGACGCGGAACCACCAGATTGGTCAGCAGCTTGTAGTTCTCCGCCTTCGTGTGAAGCGATGGGTCGATTTGCATGGGACAGACTCCTTTGTGGCCGGGCAATGAACTCCGGCCCGGCGGACGGTTCACTGCCGATGGCGAGTATGGACCGATGCCACGACATGTTGCGTTTCCGCCGCGGCATGATGATGGAGGAAGGCGTGCTCCGGCTCTGCGGGCAGCGGGACGTGCAGCCTCTGCGGCAGCAGGGAGCCGGCGACCATGCCCAGAACGCTCGCGATCAGTCCGGCGAATTGCGCCGGCACGAAGGGGTCCTCCGGGCCGAAGGCAGACAGCGACAGCCATACCGACAGGCCGCAGAAGATCGCCACGAGCGCACCCTGATTGGTCGAGCGTTTCCAGAACAGGCCGAAGACCAGCGGCACGAAGGCCGCGACCAGGGTCACCTGGTAGGCATTCTCGACCATCTTGAAAATGCTCGCCTTGGAATTGACCGCATAGAGCGTGACCAGCAGCGTGAAGACCAGGGTGACGATGCGCATCGAGAGCAGCAGCTTGCGATCAGCCATCCTGCCCATCATCGGCTTCAGGATATTCTCGGTGAAGGTCACCGAAGGCGCCAGCAGCGTGGCCGAGGCGCAGCTCTTGATCGCCGAGAGCAGCGCGCCGAAGAACATCACCTGGGCGAAGAGCGGCGCCCGCTCCAGCACCAGGCGTGGCAGGATCAGTTGCGGGTCGGTGTCGATCAGGTCGGCGACCATCTTGGGGTCGAGCAGCGTCGCCGAGTAGGCCAGGAACATCGGCACGAAGGCGAAGAAAAAGTACAGGCTGCCGCCCAGCACCGAGCCCCAGACGGCGATCTTTTCCGTCTTCGACGACTGCACCCGCTGGAACACGTCCTGCTGCGGGATGGAACCGAACATCATGGTGACCCAGGCGGCGGCGAAGGCGAGGACCTGCTTCAGGTCGAGTGCCGGCCAGAACTCGAACTTGCCGGCCGAGCGGGCATGGTCGAAGACCACGCCGACGCCGCCGACCATGCCGCTGACCTCGCCGCCGATGTAAA
>CAIXAA010000115.1 GCA_903917305.1 uncultured Myxococcales bacterium
CCGATGGCCGCGCACGTGAGCGCGGCCGCTGGAACTGCCGCAGTTGCGCGCGGCGGCCGAGCGACGACCGGTACGCCTGCGACCCACCGTCCACCGTGGACGTTGCGTAGCTGGTTGCGCCGCTTGCCTACGTACCGAGGCCGTGCCGCGCGGTCCTCGCCGCGGCTGCCCGTCCAGGTGCAGGCTCCATGCTGGCTTGGCCGGCCAACCGAAGAATTCGCTTGGCCGATCTGCGGCCACGAGTTCCTCGAGGTCACCACGGCGGACCGCCGACAGCTCGGCGATGCAACTCGGGCAGCGCTTGCACGAGTGCTGGGTGGGCGATGCGCAGCTCAAAGTCGAGCCGCCACGGCACTACGCAACCTATTGCTTTGGCATCCTGGACTCGTGCTGCAAGGGAAGGGCTTGTCAGGCGTGGTGCGTTGCAAGAGATCAAGCGTGATATCCACGGACCTGCAGGTGCGGAATTCGCCGAGGGTGGCTGCGCGACGGTAGCTCCTCCGCAGCAGCCGGTGCTTGAATGTGTTGGCCATTGGGAGGACAGTGCGGGCATGCGGAACCTGCAATGGCGCGCGCTGGCGACTGTAACGTGGATTCTTGCGGCGTCGAGCGCGCTGGCCGCCGAAGGCAGGCAATGCGAACTGCGCCTCGACCCGCCGGCGGCCGTGCTGGGCGTGGTGCCGGCGCGGGCTCAACTGCGCCAGGAGCTCGACGAACCGCCGCACTTCGCGATGCGCTTCCTTGGGCCTCGTGCCGGGGCAGCGCAAGACACCGAAGGTGACGTGCCGCTAGCGATCCACGTGGTCGAGCCCAGCGCCAGGCGCAACACGGTCGCGGGTGAGCGGCTGAGCCGAGCGGTCGTGACGCAGCAGCGCATCGTCGCGCTGGTCGACGGCGCGCTCCAGGCCGGTCCCATCGGTGGCCCGCTCAAGACGCTGTTGGCAAATGTGGGCGAGGCCGGATTCGACGCGGTCGACGTCGGGACCGCCACCTGGGTGCTGCTGGCCGACCGCTTGGGCGTGCGGCTCGGTCGAATCGACAAAGCTGCCAAGGGTGACGCGCTTGGACGGCTCGTGCAGTTGACGCCAGCCCGCGCGCTCGCGCCGCGCCTGGTACGGCTGTCGTCAGGCGCGATGGCGGCGGCGTGGGTGCAGTGCGAGCACCACGACCAAGCGTCGCTATGGCTGGTGTGGATCGACGCCACCGGCAAGCCGCGCGGCGCGCCGCAGCGGCTCGATGAGGAGGACACGGCTGCAGAATACTGCAACATCGCGATTGCTGCCGCCGGCACCGCGGTCGAGCTCGCGTGGGCGCCGCCCCTCCTTGCGACAGATCTTCCAGCCAAGCGCGGCGAGGTCACGCTGGAAGTGCGGGCCTTCCACGTCGCTCCGGGAGCTTCCGCGACGGCGTGGCCACGTGAGCGCGTGCAGGCCGGCACATGGAACGTCGCGGGCTCCGCTGGCGGCTTGCTGCCGATCGGGTTGCAGGCGGTGCCGGTCGGCAGCACCGTCGTGTTCCTGTGGACCGAGATGCTGGGCAACGACAAGTGGCGATTGCGCGGGCTGGTTCCAGGGGCTGCCGCCGCCACGCTCGGAGACGAGTCGCTCCGGCTGGGCGCGATCTTCGCCCGCACGGTCGGCGGCAGCGCGTGGATCTACGGTGCCGAGGACGGTGCCCTGCGGCGCGCACGCCTGCGCTGCGTGCCGGCAAAGTAAGGAGACGTCTACGGCGCGGGCACGCCTACATCCGCGCCGACGATCGGAAACACGCCCCGGCAGCGCGCGCAGGTCGCCTCCGCGTCGCTCTGCTGGTAGAAGATCTCGGCGCCACAATCGGGGCATGCCTCGCGCTCGGTCAGCAGGTCGAGCAGGAAGCGCAGCTTCGCCAGATCCTCCGGCGTCAGCTCTGGCGCGGGCGCGGTTGGCTGCTGCGCATGGCGCGCCACCGTGTGCCGGTCGATTCCCAAGCGCTCCGCGATCGCCGTCTTGCTGTGCCCGTCAGCCTGCAGGCGAACGATTTGTCGACGTTGCTGCGGTGTGATGTGCGGATTCTGCATCCTGTCCTCCGGGGCGAAACGGACCGCCGCGACGCCATTGATCCTACTACGGCTTCGCCAACAACCAACGCCACGACCGCGCCAGACATGCGCCATCCGGTGCGGGAAGCGTCGCCCTTGGTCGCGGCGCAACTCCGGCGCACTTCTGGCGCACGACTGCGAAAAGGAACTGGTGCAGGCGCGGCGTACTTCGGGCAGCGAATCGAGACTCCGTGCGGCGAATCGGCGTTCGAACCTTCTCAAGCCAGCGGCCTGACAATCACCGACGGACTCCGCCCCGGGCTCCGCCAGCCGAGACAGCGTCGCGCGAGGCCTCGCCGGCGGGAGCCCGAAGACAGATTGCGGCGTGTGCCGGCCTGAACGATCGGAAGCGCAATCTTGACTTAGACGACCACCGGCGGCTTGCCGGTGACCAACAGCACGACCGTCGCCAGCGCCGGGTGCTGCCGTGCCGCATCAGCTCCAGCGCTGCGTCGGTCTGCACCTACGGACTGCCTGACTTCAGCGTGCCCGCGCGGGCACGCACTTCCGGAATCTCGACGAGGCAGATGTCTCGTCGAGGCGCACGAACGCGGATGGCGACGTGCTGGGTGGTCGGCAGAAGCTCGAGTCGCGCCAGCGTCTTTCCCGCGCCGCCGCCTCAGCGTCGCTTCGGGAGCACCACGCGGAGTGCGGCTGGCAGCCAGCAGCGGGGCGGCGCAGGGATCGCCTCGTTACTGAACCTCTTCGTCCAGTTGCTCGCATTGCGACACACCGAGCGCGCGCTCCTCCTGCATCTGGTCCCACATGCGCTCGCACCACTCGGGGCCCGGCAGATCCACCGCTGGATTGACGACCCGCATGAAGGCGATGCGCACTTCCTGCACGGCGGCCCGCAGCGCGCTCAGGTCTGGCGTGTCGACTTGCAGCAGCCATGGCGCGACCAGGCGTTCGCCCGCCATCATGCAGGTCTGGCCGATCGACGCATTGCACCACAGTCGCTGCAGCGCCGGCACGAGGCGCCGCAGGTAGTCGTGCCACGCCGGCAGCAGGTCGTCCGCCACCGTGAAGAGCACGCGCAGCGTGCCGCCACGTGTCTGGATGACCTTGACCGAGCACAGGCGCGTCGCCTCGATGGTGCTGCAGATTTCGAGCTGCATGTACTCGTACGCCGCCATCGAACTCTCGCGCGCGCCCTCTGGCTTCGGGATTCGGGCTTGACGCTTCATCGGGCTCCTCGTGCCGTATCCGCGAGTTCGGCACTGCACAGCGGTTCATCCGGCAGCTCTCGACCCGACAACCGCACGGTCGATTCGATGGGCAGCGCGCTCATGTGGTCCAGCACGCCCGGCCATGGCCGCGCTGAGCAGCAGTCGCGGTCTGCAAAGCCGATGTAGCGCTCGCCGTCGCGAAACACCTGCGTGATCCAGCGCTGGTCGGTGATGTCGGCCACGGACGGCACGGGCTCCAGCTGCTCGTCGCGCTTCGCAGCCAAATCCAGGAACACCCGCGCGACCGGGACGCAGGCATCGCGCTTGCGCCGAATCAGCGGCCCATCGCAGATGGCGTTGTAGCGGTTCGCCCGAACCTGCGCGGCGCAGGCGTGCACCAGAGCGGCGTGGCGGCGGAAGTGCTCGACGTCGAGCGAGCGGTAGATGACGACGCGCGGCGGCCTCGCCAGCTTGCACAGGTTGCAGCGCTTGCTGTAGCCGAACTTGAGCGGGTCGCGCGTCCACGACAGGCACACCGGGCACTGCCACAGCAGCGCGAAGTCGTTGGTTCGGTGCAACGCCGTGGTCCCGTCGTGCAACTGCTCCTGCGCCAGCGGGTCGTGGCGAATCCGCGCCTGCGACAACTGCGGCGTGCGCGCCCGCGTCGCTGGCGTGCCGCGCGTCGGCTGCGGCTTGGGCGGCGGCTCGACGAGGTTCCATGGCGTCGAACAAGCGCGCTTGTACTGCCGCCGCGCCTCCCAGCCCAGCACCGGCGTGGTGAGCGGGGAGGGCGGACGACCGAGGGGCCTAAAGATTGATCGCATCGTCCTCGACCACTTCGCCGGTTGCCGCCAGCCACCCGATCTCCATCTCCAAGAGCTTGTTCATGCCACGGCCAAGGACGCGCCAGCCTGGCGGTCCGTTTTGCGACAAGTGGCCGCCCATCCTGGCGATGGCTGTCATTGCGTCGTGGACGGTCGGCGCCGCAGGCAGCGGCTTGCCTTCACGTTTGCGCACCGCGAGCAGCACGGCGAGCTGTGACTTGTTCAGGACTTGCTCCGCCGGCGCACCCGGTTCGTGCCGGTCGAGCCAGCGTAGCAGCAGCATGCGCCAAGCGACCGCTGCGTAGATCGGCAGGGCCACGAGCAGCGCGCGCCCGCTTTCGAGCTGCAAGTCCTCGTAGCGGCAGCCGGTCTTGATGGCCTTGAAGAATTCCTCGATCTGCCATCGCCGTCGGTAGATATCGACGACACTCGCGATTTGCTCCGCTGTTTGTACCGCCTCGGTCGTCACCAATCGCCACAGGACCGGTGCCTCGCCTTCGGGCACGTCGAGCTCGGTGACCTCGACAAAGTTGAGCTTGAGCCGCGCCGGCAGATGCAGCGCCGAGCCGTTGCCCGGCGAAATCTCCAGCGTGGTTGCACGCATGGCCAAGCGCGCGATGCGCATCTTGCGGTCCGGGAACCGCTCTTTGTTCGGCGGTCGGCCTACGACCTGCTTGCGTGGACTCAGCGGCACTTCACGCTCGACCAGCACCGGCGCAGACGCCAGAGACTCGTAGAGCTTGCCGACATCCTTGGCTTTGCGGTCGGCGTCCAGTCGCCGGTCATGCGTCACCCGCACCACGAAGCGATGCTCGTGCTCGACCATGTCCGCCAGCCACTCAAAGCAATCTCCTTCGCGGTCCATGACATGGATGGCTTGCGCGTGGCCTTGCACTAGTTCCTCGCAGCGGTGCACGGCTTCGGGCCAGCGCAGCGACTCACGGTCCGGGTCGTAGTTCGCATGCTGCTGACTGCGTTTGCCTTTGGGCTCGCTCTGGCGCATCCACGCGTGCAAGCCCAGCGTCCCTAGCGGTCGACCGTCGAGCCCGACACAAAACGAGAAGTGCGCGTAGAACCCGGCCGTCTTGCCGCGCAGCACACCCAGGCCCTGGCGCGCCTCGCCGCCAAACCCGAAGTCCGTCGTGTCATGCAGCACCAGGACAACGCCCGCCGCCTGCGCACGGCTGACCACGCATTGCTGGTGCGGTGCCAGCACGGCCTCCGGCTCGACGTGAGAATTGTTTAGAAAGCGATACGTGCCTTCGAGTTGGCTCGCGTCGCCAGCCCGGTCGGGAAGGCTCGCATCCGGCGCAGCCGCCGCTTGGTCGGCAATCTGTTCCAGACGTGCGGTGCGTCGCGAGTCGCTCAGCTCGGCGTTCGTGAACTCGCAGGACAATGGCGAGAGCGTGTGGGAAGTCTTCATTCCCACTGTAGATCACATCTTCACGGGCTCGGCAAGTTCTTTGCCGTGGCGATGTGTAGGATCTTTAG
>CAIXAA010000116.1 GCA_903917305.1 uncultured Myxococcales bacterium
GAACCGGAGCCGGAACCGGATCCTGGCCCGCGGCCGTCGCCGAAAACAGCAGCGAAATCACGAGGAGGAAGGCCTTCATTGCCGCGCCGCCCTCCTGCGGAAATACGCCACGAGACCCTTGAGGTAGTCCTGCCCGACCACGGCGTCGATCGGCTCCAGGCCGTGCTTGCGGAACAGTTGCTCGCGCTTGCGCTTCTGCACGGCCGCGCGCTGGCGCAGCTGGATGCGGACGTCGCGCGATCCCGAATCGATCCAGAGCACTTCGCCCGTCTCGGCGTCCTCGACGACCGCGAGGCCGACGTCCGGCAGTTCGCGCTCGGTCTTGTCGCTGACCAGCAACGGCACGAGATCATGGCGTCTTGCCGCGATGCCGAGCGCCCTCTCGAAGTCGCCCGCAAGGAAGTCGCTGAGCAGGAACACGACCGCGCGCTTGCGGGCGATGCGCGCCAGGTAGTCGCAGGCGACATCGAGCCGCGTGCCGCTGCCTTCGGGACGAAACTGCAGCAATTCCAGGATGACGCGCAGCACGTGGGCGCGGCCCTTCTTGGGCGGGATGTAGCGCTCGATGCGGTCGGTGAACAGGATGAGCCCGACGCGGTCGTTGTTCGAGATGGCGGAAAACGCAAGCACGGCGGCAATTTCCGCGGCGAGCTCGCGCTTGGAGCGGTTGACCGTGCCGAAGTCCAGCGACGCCGACAGATCGACGGCCAGCAGCACCGTCAGCTCGCGTTCCTCCACGAATTGCTTGACGAACACGCCCTCGGACGACCGCGCGGTCACGTTCCAGTCGATGCTGCGGATGTCATCGCCCGGCTGGTACTCGCGCACGGAGTCGAAGCTCATGCCGCGGCCCTTGAACACGGCGTGGTACTGGCCGGCGAGCGTATCGCTGACGAGGCGGCGCGTGATCAGCTCGATCTCGCGAACTTTCGCGGGGATGTCTTGGATTGTGTCTTGGTCTTCAGCCATGAACCGCAAAGCTCCGAACGAGGCTGCGAAAGGGACTGTCTTCTTCTAACGCGCGGCCGCTCTCTCGCTCCATGTATTCGCGCGCGGCCGCTTGTTGGACCGAGACGCCGCAGGCGGCTCGGTCGGCGCGGTACGCGCCGATAGGGCCCGGTCCGGCCGAAGGCCGGATTCGCCCAGATTCTCTAGACGTTACGGAACCGCCACCCGATCAAAGATCCTCTGCACCACATCCTCGCTCGTCAGCGACTCCGCCTCCGCCTGGTAGGTCAGGATGACGCGGTGACGCAGCACATCGAGGCCAATGGCCTTGATATCCTCAGGGATCACGAAGCCGCGGTGCCGTAGGAACGCGTGCGCCTTGGCCGCCATCGTCAGGAAGATGCTGGCACGCGGACTCGCGCCGAACTGGATGAACTCCGCGAGGTCGCCCAGCCCGTACGCCTTCGGATCGCGCGTCGCGAACACGATGTCCACGATGTATTGCTTGAGCTTGTCGTCGACCAGGATGTCCTCGACCACCTTGCGCGCCTTGAGCAGCCCTTCGCCGTCGATGATCTTGTTCGGCTGCGCCGGGTAGCCGCTCGTCGCCATGTTCAGGATCGCCAACTCCTCGGTCTTGGAGGGATAACCCACCTTGACCATGAGCATGAAGCGGTCCACCTGCGCTTCGGGCAGCGGGTACGTGCCTTCCTGCTCGATGGGGTTCTGCGTCGCCAGCACGAGGAACGGCTCGCTGAGCGCGAACGTCGAATCGCCAATCGTAATCTGGTGTTCCTGCATCGCCTCCAGCAGCGCCGACTGCACCTTGGCCGGCGCGCGGTTGATTTCGTCGGCGAGCACCAGGTTCGTGAAGATCGGCCCGCGCTTGACGCTGAACGACTGGTCGCGCGGGTTGTAGATCATCGTGCCCAGGATGTCCGCGGGCAGCAGGTCCGGCGTGAACTGGATGCGCTGGAAGTGGATGTCCATGCATTTCGCCAACGTCTTGACCGTCAGCGTCTTTGCCAAGCCAGGCACGCCTTCGAGCAGCACGTGGCCGCCGGTCAGCAGGCCGATGAGCAGCCTCTCGACCATCTGCTGCTGGCCCACGACGACCTTGCCCATCTCGGCCAGCAGCGCGTCGACGAACTGCGACTCCTGGCGGATCATGTCATTGAGCGAACGGATGTCCTGCATGTGCGGCACCTATTGTGGGGGAAAGGCGTGTCAATCAAGGCGAGTAGGTGCGCCATCGTGGGCGCTCGTGCGGTCAACCCAGGCCCCGCGCCGGCTATTCCCGGCGGCCGGAGCCAGACGGCGAGGCAAAGATAGGATGCGCGCCGGGCTTGTCCAGGGCGGCGGCAGTCCTTTGCTGCGCTTCAAATACAAGTGCAATGACGCGGTGTTCAGTTGCCTCAGCGGAAGCGGAGGACCTGCACGTTGTCGCTCGTGCTGTCGCCGCTCCAGGTGACGACGAAGATGTCGGACTCGACGACGTAGCAGATGGACGGCACCAAGCTGGACGTGGGCTTGGTGGCGAGCGTGACCGTGGCGCCGAGCTGGCTGCCGTTGTCGGCCGGCCCGGAGACCAGAATCTTGCGTGCACGCAGCGTTCCGTCGTCGCTGGCCCTCTCGATGACGGCGACCTGGCCGTTCTTGCCGGATGCCGTCGCGAACCAGTCGACCGACGTCGTCAGCGGCATGTCGGACGGGCCCAACGCCTTGGCGCTCAAGTCGATGCGCCGGAACTTCAAGTCCGTTGCCGGCGTGCCGCCGAAGAACAGGGCCATGAACGAGGGCGCGCTCGGCGCATTCACCGCAACCATGGCTGGCCACGGCACATTCTGCGTGGGGTCGCCCAGCGGCTGCTCCGCTTCGATCGAGGACAGGCCGTCCGTGAACAGGCGGAAGGAGGAGCCGACGCTCGGATCGAACCACGTCAGGCCGATGTTCGCGTCCAGCACGGCCGCGCGCGCGCCCGTTCCCGGCGGCTGCACGATGAGCTTCGGCCCCAACGCCTCGGCCCAATCCAGCGTCGTGCCTTGGTAACGCCGCGCCTTGATGCCCTGACCGCCGGGTGCCGACCACAGCACGAGCCAGCGCGAGCTTGGCAGGCGCAGCACCTGCGGGCGGCACAGGCCGCTGCAATCGTCGCCGGAGGCGAGCACCGGCGCGTCGACGACCCAAGCGTGGGTGGTGTCGGCGGGGCGCACCCAGATCTGGTTGGGCTCGCTCAGGCCCTTGCCTTTCTTGCCTTCCCACGCGACGAGGATCTTGGTTTCGCTCAAGGCGGCCGAGGCATAGCCGATGGCTGGCAGGAGGTTGTTGGGATCGGTTCCGGTCGAAGCGCCAGTGACCGCGGGCGCCAGGGACGTGTCGAGGGCGCCGGTCTTGGCGTCGACCAGCACGCGCACCAGGTCGGCCTTGGTCACGTCGTTGATGCGGCGGTAGGTCAGCAGGGCCTTGCCGCCGCCGACGGCGCTGACGACGGCGCGGCTGACGTGGACGCCGGGTGCCGGGTCCGGTGCGCTCGACGTCTCAATCGTTTGCGGGTCATCCAGCACATCGATGCCGAACTTGCCGTCGCGTTCCACCACGAAGACGCCCGCCATCGGCTTCAAGTCGGCGCTGGTGCCGAGAAAACAGCCGCGAAACAAGCCCTTGTCGACCTGGTCGATCCACAGGCGGCCGCCCGTGACGAGGTTGAGCTTGAGACCGCCGAGATCGGCGACGACGGCCGTGACCAGCAGACCGCCGACGGCGGGCGGGTTGGCGGTGTCGTAGGACGTGCCGGCGACAGCCGCGATCGGAAAGCGGATCGTCAGCGTCAGGCCGCCCGCGCCGAAGGTCTTGCCCTCGATGCGCACGGTGTCGTTGGCGTCCGCGATGCGGTCACCGGGCGTCTTGCCCTCCGCGGTCGGCAAGGTCAGCCGCAGGATCGGATCGGTGGGGTAGCTGACGTCGATGGGCAGCGTCTCCGAGGCGACGCCGTCGACCTCGACCACCAGCTCCGACTTGCCCGGACGTACGCCGGTGACGAAATACTGTCCGAGTGTCGCACCCTTCCAGACCGAGAGCCCAGGCTGCTTGGCGGCATCCGGCGCCAGCACGGCGCCCGCTGCGAACACCTGATCGCCGACGCGGAACTGCACCTTGTGCTTGGCGGCCGGATCGCCGGTCTGGCCGTTCTTGAGCGTGACCTGCACCGTCATCGTGATCTTGGCGGCGACCTCGACGGCCGTGGCGCTCGCCGCTGCGTGCACCGAAGCGACGTCGGTGACGATGGCGATGTCCGGCGGCGCGTCGGCAGCAGGCACGTCGCCCGTCGGCAATTCCTTTGGCGCAATCGTATCTTGAGGCGCAATGACGTCCGGCGCGTCGGGCTTGGGCACGTCGATGACGATGCTCGTGTCCGGGAAGTGCACGCCGACGTCCGGCGCGGCCGCGGTCTTGCCGGTGCAGGCGCAGGCCAGGAGCAGCAGAACGAGGCAGCAGCGCGAAGGACGGACGTCGCGAAGGGCAGGCGTGGCGGGACGGTTCAAGGCGGACTCCCTGAAAAGAGCAACAAGTCGGACCAACATAGCACAGCGCGCCGAATCCCGCAGCAACCGGCCGACGCCGCGCGCGGTCGGGCCTGTACGCGCGGATCAATCGTACACGGCACGGAACATCTGTCTAGCGAGATGCTGTAAAGTTAGATGGTTGCATGATTCTGCCTGCCTTGCGCGTCTGTGGCCGTTGGTTCAAGATAGCCCCCGGCCGCAGGCCCCCGATGCAGCTCGCTTCTCGCGACCATCGCCCGCCCAAGGCCCAGACGACCCGCCGAGCGGACCCTGGACGGTTCCTCAAGCTGGGCGGGTGCTTGCGCGCTTTGCAGATGCGCGCTCATGGAGTCTACCGCCATGGCGAACAATGCGATCACAAGGACTTTTACCATCCTGGGGGCAGATGGGGCGGGCAAGACCGCGCTTGTCGAGGGCTTGCTCCGCCTGGCCGATTCCCGCCGTGCCGCGCCCGAAGGATCGACGTCGCGCCTCGATGCCGAACCCGAAGAAAAGAAGCGCAATTTCACGCTGAGCATCCACCCGGAGAGCTTCGAGGAAGGCGGCCGTACCTTCCACGCCTTCGATACGCCCGGATTCGCGGGGTTCTTGAACGAACTGGAGTGGGCGCTGCAGGTCACCGATGGCGCCGTCCTGGCCGTGAGCGCGACCGATGGCGCGCACAACCGCAGCGAGCGCCCGTACGACATCCTGTGCGATTCCATGCGGCCCGCATTTGCGGTCATCACCCGCCTGGACCACGACCAGGCCGATTGGAAGAAGGCGCTGGCGGACGCGGAGTCCTCGCTCAAGGTGCGCGCCTTTGCCCTGCACCTGCCCATCGGCCAACGTGGCGAACAAAAAGGTCTGGTCGACCTGCTGACCATGAAGGCGCACCTGCCGGGCAAGGACTTCGGATCGTTCACGGTGGGCGAGATTCCCGCGGCGCTCCGGGCGGATGCGGAAGAGCGGCGCGCCGCGCTGGTCGAGGCTGCGGCGGAGTCGGATGACGAGCTGCTCGGCAAGTACCTGGAAGCCGGCGAGCTGACCGACGCGGAGCTGCTGCAGGGCCTGCGCGCCGGCGTGGCGGGCCAGCGCTTCCTGCTCGCGGGCTGCGCCGTGGCCAAGACCGGCGTCGGCATGCGCGAACTGCTTGATCTCGTTGCGGAACTTGTGCCAGGTCCGGAGGCGCGCATCGTCAAGGGCGTCGACCTCGGCGGCAAGCCGGTGGAGCGCAAGGCCACCGCCGACGCGCCGTTCTGCGGCCAGGTGTTCCGCACGACGATCGACCACTTCGCCGGCCGCATCGACTACGTTCGCGTCCTTTCCGGCACTTTGCGCCCCGACGCCGTCGTCATGAACCCGCGCACCCGCTCCGAGGAGCGCGTCAGCCACTTCTTCCGCACCGATGGCGCCAAGACCGCCGAGATCGAGGCGTCGGGTCCCGGCGACGTCGTCGTGCTTCTGAAGCTCAAGGACGCGCGCACCGGTGACACGCTGTGCGACGCGAACGCGCCGATCCTGGTGCCGGACTTCGCGACGCCCAACCGGCCCATCGCGTTTTCCGTGCACTGCAAGGCGGGCGACGACAAGGCCGCGGTGGCGCTGCAAAAGCTCATCGAGGAGGACCCGGCGCTCGAGCTGCTGCGCTCCTCCGAGACCGGCGAGATGCTGCTCTATGGCATGTCCAAGACGCACATCGAGGTCACCGTCGAGCGCTTGAAGCGCAAGCACGGCGTCGAAGTCACGCTGGAAGTGCCGACGCCGCTCTACCTGGAGACCATCACCACGGTGTCCAAGGCGCAGGGAAAGCACAAGAAGCAGAGCGGCGGTCACGGCCAGTACGGCGATTGCCACATCGAGATCTCGCCGCTGTCGCGCGCCACGGGCTTCGAGTTCGAGGACGCGATCGTCGGCGGCACGGTGCCGCGCCAGTTCATTCCGTCGGTGGAGAAGGGCGTGCGCCAGGCGATGGTCGCGGGGCCGCTGGCCGGCTACCCGGTCGTCGACCTGAAATGCAAGCTGTTCTTCGGCAGTTACCATGACGTGGACAGCTCCGACATGGCGTTCCAGCAGGCGGGACGCATCGCATTTCGCAAGGCCATGGAGGAGGCGCGGCCGATTCTCCTGGAACCCGTGATGCGCATGGACATTCGTGTGCCGGAGGAGTACGTCGGCACGGTCATGGGCGACCTGAACTCGCGCCGCGCGCGCGTCCAGGGCATGGAGCCGCAGACGCGCAGCGTGCTGGTGCGCGCTTTGTGCCCGCAAGCCGAGGCCTTGCAGTACGACGCGGATCTGCGCTCGCAGACGCAGGGCACCGGCTACTTCACGATGGCGCCGTCGCACTATGACCCGGTGCCGCCGCAGATTGCGCAGAAAATCATCGAGAAGCGGCGTGCGGACGGCAAGGTTCGCGGCATCGAGGAGTAAGCTCGCAGCCGGCCTCGAGGCCGGAACCGGAACCGGGACCTGAACCGGCTCCGGTGCCGGCGCCCGGGCATGGCAGGTTCGAACCATCGGCCGCAAGGCCAACAGAGGATCCATGGGCCTGTTTTCCGATCGCACAGCGCTGATCGACACCGAGAATGCATTCAAGTTGGGCCCTTACATCCGCGAGGTGGAGGGCACCGGGCAGCGCGTCATCAAGTGCAACCTGGGCGA
>CAIXAA010000117.1 GCA_903917305.1 uncultured Myxococcales bacterium
GCTCACGGCGGATACGAAACTGCTGTTCATCGAGACGCCTTCCAATCCGCTCACCGAGGTCTTCGACATTGCTGCCATCGCCGAGGTGGCGCATGCGGCGGGCGCGCTCCTGGTGGTGGACAACTGCTTCTGCACGCCGGCGCTGCAGCGCCCGCTGGCGTTCGGCGCCGATCTGGTAATTCACTCCGCCACCAAATATCTCGACGGCCAGGGCCGCGTCTTGGGCGGTGCCGTGCTCGGCAAGAAGGCTCTCACCGATGAGGTGTTCAAGTTCCTGCGCACCACCGGCCCGACGCTGTCGGCCTTCAATGCCTGGATCATCCTGAAGGGTCTCGAAACCTTGAAGATCCGTATGGCGGCGCAGTCGGCCAATGCCATGCAACTCGCACAGTGGCTGGAAGCGCAGCCTTCGGTCGAGCGCGTGTTCTATCCCGGTCTCGCTTCGCACCCGCAGCACGCCCTGGCATTGCGCCAGCAGGCGGGCGGCGGCGCCATCCTGTCCTTCGTGGTCAAGGGCGGGCGGGAGGCGGCCTGGCGCGTCGTCGACCACTGCAAGCTCCTGTCCATCACCGCCAATCTCGGCGATACCAAGAGCACCATCACCCATCCGGGCAGCACCACTCACGGCCGCATCACCGCCGAAGCGCGCGCCGCGGCGGGCATAGTCGAAGGACTGCTGCGCATCGCGGTGGGCCTGGAAGCGGTGTCTGACATCGAGACCGATCTCGCCGGCGGGCTGGCGTCGTCGCCAGCGTCCTGAACCGGATTGAGTACGATCGGGCGTCTCATCCTCCCACTGGGTCGGCGCGATTCCACCAACCGCCTCCCAGCGCCTGAAACAGTGCCGCGCTATCGGCAAGTCGGTTCGCTTGCGCCTGTACCCGATTGAGCTTCGCCTGCAGATAGGACTGTCTGGCCAGCAATAGAACTGCGCTGCTGATGTCGCCCAGTTCCTGCTGGTGTGTGGCGATGGCCAGGCTCTTTGCCGCGGCACGCTCTGCGGCCTGCGCGGCGGCAAAAGCCCGGGTGTCCGCCTGGATGGCATGCAGCGTGTCGGCCATATCGCGAAACGCCGACAGCACGGTGCTGCGGTACAGCGCCGCAGCCTGGTCGTAAGCCGCCTCAGCCGCCCTTTGCTGATGCAGCAAGGCGCCACCATGGAAGATCGGTTGGCTCAGGCCGCCGGCCAAGGCCCAGAATCCCGTGCCTGAGGTGAACAACTGGCCGATTTGATAGGCTGTGCTGCCGAGCGTCGCACTCAAGGTGATATTCGGCAAGCGGTTGGCCGTCGCGACGCCAACCTGTGCGCTGGCCGAGCGCAGGGTTTCTTCCGCTGCCCGCACGTCCGGGCGTTGCTCCACGAGTTTGGAAGGCAGGCCGAGGGGCAGGGTCTGCGGCAATTGCAGCGAGGCAAGGTCGAACTGCGCATCGGTGCCGACGTTCCCTGCGTCCGGTAGCCGGCCTGCCAAGACGGTGAGCTGGTCCCTTTGCTGGGCAAGCTGCTTTTCCAGGGGCGGCAGCATGGCTTCGGCCTGGGCAAGCGCGGCTTCCTGGAAAGCGACATCCGCCGTCGCGCTTTGTCCCAGGTCATGCCCTTTCCGCACGATCTCCAGCAGCTTCCTGCTGATGCCTATGGATTCTTCTGTCGCCGCGATCTGCTCCCGCACGGAGGCTTCCTGTATCGCGGCGTTGACCACATTGGCGGACAAACTAAGGTAGGCGGCCTCGAGCTGAAAACGCTGGAAATCGGCCTGCGCCTGCAAGGATTCGAGTCCCCGGCGCACGCCGCCGAAGACGTCCGGAGAATAGCCGACGTTCACCTGGGCGGTATACAGATTGTAGATGGCCGCGCCATCGGCGGCACTGGATGCCAGCGTGCCGCTGGGCGTCTTCTGCCGTGTCGACTGGATATCCAGGTCGACGCTCGGGAAGAGTGCACCCTGTCCGACATGGA
>CAIXAA010000118.1 GCA_903917305.1 uncultured Myxococcales bacterium
ATGCCGAAGGACATGGCGGTCGCCGTGACGAGGTTGGGCGGGATCGTGCGCGGCGGCACCGGGTCGAAGAGCTTCACGGGCAGCCTTGCAACGCGAAAGACAATGGACGGGACAGTCCCATCCGCGCGCATGGTAGCGCGGACGCGCCGCGAGGCCAACCGGTGACTGCGTCACGGCGCCGCTTGCAGGCAAGCCTTGAGCACCCGGCGCGCGCGCTGCACGCTGCCGGCGTCGTCGGGCCGGTGCAGGGCGAGCACTGCGAGCGTGCGCGCCTCCTCGCGGTGGCCGGTCTGCAGCAGGAACTCCGCCAGACGCGCGGTCGGCAGCCCGAGGCCGTTCTGGTTCTCGCGCTGCGTCGCCACCGCCGCCGACAGCGATCGCCACTGCATTTCCACGGCGGCCTTCCGATCGCCCGTCGCCCAGCGCAGCGCCGCCAGCGTGTCCAAGGCCGCATACGCCGCATCGCCGCCGGTCGCGAACTCTGCCGGTTGCGCCACGGCCAGCACCGCGGCGGGATCGTCGCCCGCGAGGTAGCGACCGTACGCCAGGTTGTTGCGCTGTCCTTGGCCTTCCGGGTGGCGCTCCCAAGCCTCCTGCGTGATGGCCAGGCCGAGCTGCGGCAGCCCCAACGTCGCCAGATCATCCATCGCGGTGATGGCAAACGCCGCCTTGCGCGCCGGCGGCTGGATCGCGTCGTGCAGCGCCTGGGCGAACTGCTTCAACCGCTCGCGCTGGGCGGCGTCGAGCATGGCCACGCGCGTGGCGGCGGCAGCGGCGAACCGGTCATCGGTGCGCGGCGGTGCCGCCAGGAGCGCTGCCTTCAAGCCGGGATGCGCCGCTGCATCGACGCCCAGCGCCACCGCGGCCGCGAGATCGCCCAGCTCCGCGTCGGTCAGGTTGTCGACCGGCCGGCCGCGCATGCACTGCGCCATCGTTCCGGAATGCTGCAGCCACAGGCGCGGGCAAGCCAGCACGCCTTTGGGCGCACCCGCCTCGCCGGCGCGCTTCAAGGCCGTCGCCGCCAGCTCCGTGCGCTCGAACGCGATCGCGTGGCCGAGCAGGCTCCACCACGGCCGCCAGGATTCGTCTTGCTGCGCAGCCAGTTGTGCCGTCCAGGTGATCGCCAGCGCCGGATCCGCCGCGACCGCCACCGCTTGGGCATCCTCCGCGAGATCGCGCGGCAAGGGCGGCAGGGGACCGCGCAATGCCGCCACCGCGCGCGGATGGAACGACGCCACCAGCCGCGCCAGCCCGGCCGGCTCGTTCGCCGCGGCCTGGTCGTCGAGCACGCCCGGCAGCAGCACGCCAGGCTCCTCCGCCGTCACCAGCGCCGCCAGCTGCCGCGCCGCGCCGATGCGACCGCCTTGCAGCAGGCGATCCAGCACTTCGTCCGTCGTCTCCAGGTTGCTGCGCTGGGCGCGCAGCAGGCGCATTCCGGCCGCCGCCAGCGCGGCATCGTCGCCCTGGCCGATCGCCCCGAGAAAACGCTGGCGCAGCGTGGGGATCCACAGGCCGATGTGCCGCAGCGGCGGCTCGTGCGGCGCCAGCAGCGCGATCAGCTCCGGATGGCCTTGGCGCGTCAGCTCGGCTTGCAGCGCCGACGACGCCTCCATGCCGCCCGCAATGCCCAGCCAGCGCTCCAGCTGCCCCACCGCCTGCTGCTGCGCCGGCGCCTGGCCTTGTGCAACCGGTTGACCCAGCAGCGCAATCGCCGCCGCCGCCATCGCGCGCACCGCCTCGCCGCGCGCCGCCTCCGGCACCACCAGCGGCGCCTTGCCCAGCACGGACGCCGCCTGCGCGCCTTGGCCTTGCGCGCTCGCCGCCAGCGCCAGCGCCGCACGCGCGCCCGGCAGCCAGGCGGGCAGCACGCGCAGCGTCTCGCGCACGGCCTCCAGCCCCGGCACCGGCTGCTGCCCCGGCGGCGGGAGGATCGAAGCGGCAAAGGCCAGCAGCCACGGCTCGGTACGCAGCAGCGCGCCGTCCTCCGCCAGCCACGCCCGCAGCTGCGGCAGGCCGCCATCGCGCGCCACGCGCTCGAACAGCGGCTCGAAGTCACCCTGCGGCAGGTTGGGCAGCGTCCGCGCCGCCTCGCGCAGCCCCGCCGCCGCCGCGTCCACGTGCCCCGCCATCAGCTGCACCTGCAGGAGACGCGTGCGCACCTTGTCAGAATCCGGAGCGATCTGCTGCAGTTCCTGAAGCCAGGCCGCCAGATCCTCGAGATCGCCGCTGTCCACCATGCGGCCGATGAGGCACTGCACCTGCGGGAAGAGATCCTCGGCGTCCTCGCGCACCGGCGCCTGCGAGAACGTGCGCAGCCAGTCGCGCAGCCGCGGATCGAGCAGCACGGACGCCATCGCGCGGTGCAGCAGCGCGCGCGCCTCCTCGCGGTGGCCGGCATCGCCTTCGAATTGCGCGGCCAGGCACATGCGCAGCGGGTTGTCGCTCTTGCCCGCCACCGCCGCGATGGCCTGCGCGTCCTTGGCCAGCCCGAGGCGGCTCAGCTCCAGCGCCGCCTCGAGCGCCGCGCGCTCCGCGTCCAGCGCGCGGCCGGTGTAGAGGCGCGCCAGGCTCAGCGCTTCGGTCGTCGAGGTCGGATCCCGTCGATTCTCCAAGGCAAAAGCCAGCGTTCGCTGCCGCTGCCAGGCGGCGCCGGCCGGCTCCGGCGAGGCCAGGATGTCCTCCGCCACCTCGCGCGCCTCGCGGTGCGCGCCCACCGAGACCAGCCACTCCGGCACGCGCGACGTCTGCACCGGCCCCTTCTGGCGCAGCGCCCGCACGCCCGCCGCCACGGCGTCGCGATCGCCCAGCACGGCCGCCAGCTCCATGCGAAAGCGCTCCAGCTCGCGGTCGGGATCCGGGATGGCGGCCGCCGCGTCATACAAAAGCCGAACGTTGCCGGTGCGATCCGCGGCAGCCAGCAGCACCTTGATCTCCTCTGGCCCCGGCCCCGCCTTGAGGAACGCCTGCACGTGCCCGGCCAGCCCATCGCTGCGCTTGGAGCGCATGGCATTGACCACAAGGCGCAAACGCAGCACCGCGTTGTCGGGATCCAGCGCCACGGCCGCCGTCAGGAAGCCCCAGGCGAGCGAGAGCTGGCCGTAGTCCTCCAGCAGCTCCGCCGCACGCAGGTAGGCGCGCGGCGAGCGGCTGCGCACCATCGTCACCAGGTTCTGCAGCACCTGCGCGGCCTCCGGGGCGCGGTTCAGCGCCAGCAGCGCGCGCGCCCAGTGCGTCAGCGAGTCCTCCTGCGTCACGTGGCTGCGGTTCATCTGCTCGAACAGCTCCACGGCCATCGTCTCGAAGCCGTGCGTCGCCAGCTCCCGCGCCAGGTAGTCCAGCTTTTGCGCATCGGGCTGGTTCGGCGCCTCGGTCGGCACCTTCTCCGCAGCGGTGCGCAGCAGCCGCGCGGCCGGCTCGTCCTGCAGCCGCCGCGCACACTCGACGCCGCGCGAGATGCCGGAACGCCAGGTATACACGTCGCTATCGGCGACCAGCGTCGGTGCGGCCAGGCCCACGACGTCGCACATGCCGGACTCCGCAGCGATCTCCACCAGCGCGCGCAGGATCTTGGGCGGCAGCTCCGGGCGCCGCGTCAGGGCCGCGAGCTGCGCCGTCGCCTCCACCGGGCGATCCGCGGCGAGCAGGGCGGAGATCTCCACGAGCAGGTAGGCCAGATCCTGCTGCAGGTCGCCGGTCTTCAGCGTGCCGTTCACCACTTCGAGCGCGATGTCCGCGGCGCCCTGGGTCGCCAGCGTCGGCAGCACGTTGACCGGCACATCCGTCGCGCCGGAGCGCTGCCAGGCCTTCTGCGCCCACTGCCGTCCCGCCATCGCACGGTGGTTGGTCATCAGCGCATGGACCACGCGCCAACCGGTCGCCACGTCGTCGAGATCGTCGGTGCCGGACTGCTGCAGCCAGCGCGGCAGCAGGGCGACGCCGCGGCTGAGCAACTCGCGCACGACGCGGTCCGGATCGAGCGGCGATCCTTGGTCCTGGGCCGCCTTGCGCGCCCGGCCGTCGAGCTCGAAGAACCGCTCGGGATCGTTCTCGAACAGCGCCCGCAACGCCAGGTCGCGCATCATCTCCGGTTCGGCGACGCCCGCATCGGCCAGCACGCGCAGCACGGCGGTGTGCGCCTCCTGCCACGCCGGGCCGCGCGCTTCGAGCTGATGCACCAGCCACAGCCGCGCGGCGGCCGGCGTCGGCTCCACGTCGTCCAGCAGCGCCTGCGGCGGCGTCGGCACGGCGCGCGCCAGCAACCGGGCGTAGTCGATCGCCGCCTGCGCCGCCGCCGGCGCCGGCCTGCCCCCCGTCAGCTCGCGCTCGCAGCGCGCGCGCGCCGCCGGCAGTTGCCCGCTGCCCGGCTGCCCGGCCGCCAGGACCAGCCAGCGATCGGCATCTTGGGGCAGGGCGCGCCGCCAGATCTGGCTGAGCAGCAGCGCGACCAGGCTCGGGTCCTTCGCCGCGGCCAGCGCCGCATCCGCCCGCGCCCGCGCCGGCGCCAGCTGCCCCTGCTGCCGCAGCAGGTCCGACTGCAGCACCTGGGCCAGCGCGTCGCTGTCGTCTTCGGCGCGCAGTTGCTGCACCAAGGGCGCGGCGATGTCCTTGAGGTTCGCGCGCAAAAGGCTGCGGGCCAGCACGAGCCGCGCCGGCAGCAAAGCGAAGTGACCCGCATCCGGCCCGGCCAGACGTTGCAAGCCCGCAGTATCATTGACGCGCGCCATGGCCTGCGCCAGCAGCGGCCAGGCCAGATCGCCGGCATCCGGCCGCGCCGCCGCCAGCGTCAGCACCTGGATGGCCATGCCGTGATCCGCCTCGAGCTCCGGCGCCAGTGCGATCGTTTGCAGCGTCGCCGCGGGCAGTTGCGCGGCCTGCAGCCGGACCTGCCACAGCGAGCGCGCCTCGACGCCCGGATGGCGGCGCGCCAGGCTGAAGTCCAGGCGCCACCAGGTCGGCTCGGACGGCGTCGCGTGAATCGCTGCGGCGACCAGGGCTTCCGCGTCGGCGATGCGCTGTGCCCGTACCAGCTCCGCGACCAGCGACGACAGCCACTGCACCCGCTCCGGCTGGCCCGGCTCGCGCGTGGGCGGCGGCGCGAGCGCGACCGCCTGTTCGGCCAGGTTCTTGGGCTCGGGCAGTGCCACGAGCGCCTCCGCCGCGACCCGGCACGCGCGATGTCCGCGACAACCGCCTTGCATCACAGGGGAAAGCGCCTGCAGCGCGTCCGCCGGCTGCTTGCGCTGCAGGTGAAAGCGCGCCACGTCGAGCAGGGCGCGCCACACCGGCAGGTGCTCGTCGCGGCCTTGCTGCTGCGCCGCCTGCGCCAGCTCGCGCTCGCGCTGCGAAGCGACCGGACGCTGCGTCAGCTGCCAGAGCGCTCGAATCTCCAAGCCTTGCAGCTCAGGCGACAGGACGTGCCGCAGCCGCGCCGCATCGGCGATCGCGACGACGGCGGCCGCGTGATCGGCGTGCAGCTGCTGGCGTGCCTCCGCGGCCGCACTGGTGGCGGTCAGCGCCGGCGCAGCGTGGGCGTCGGACTTGGCGCGCGCACCACCGCAGGAGGTCAAGACGAGGAGGGAGATCCCGGCAGCACAAGCCGCAAGGCGCGAACAGGACTGAACTTCGCGACGTGTCACGGCTTCGACCTCGGCTGAAAACGGCGCGGCGATCGCACCACGTTCCAGCGTTGCTGTCGATGGCCGCGCTAGCGCGTCCTGGGCTCGTTGACGTAGGTCCACCGCTCGCCGCGGAAGTTCGTCAGCGTCACCATGTCGCGATCCAGCTGATCCACATACCGGGGCCACAGCGGCACCTTGCCGCCACCTTCCAGGTCGATGCAGTACTTGGGCACGGCCATCCCACTCGTGAAACCCACAAGCTTGGCCATTAGTTCCAGCCCCGCATCGACCGACGTGCGCAGGTGCGCCGTGCCGCGCACCGGATCGCAGTGAAACAGGTAGTAGGGCCGCACGCGGCAACCCAGCATGGCGAAGAAGGTTTCGCGCAGCACGTCCGCGTCGTCGTTCACGCCGCGCAGCAGCACGCTCTGGCCGCCGAGCGGCACGCCGCCATCGGCCAGCAGGGCCAGCGCAGTGCGCGCCTCCGCCGACAGTTCATTGAAATGATTGATGTGGACGTTCACGAACACCGGAATGCGCCGCGGCCGCAGGGCGTGCACCAGCTCCGCGTCGATGCGCATCGGCAGGAAGATCGGTACGCGCGAGCCGATGCGCAGCAAACGCAAGTGCGGGATTTCACTGAGGCGATCCAGCAGCGTCTCCAGGCGCGCCGTCGACAGCAGCAGCGGATCTCCACCAGAAATCAGCACATCGGCGATCTCCGGGTGCGCGGCGATGTAGGCGATCGCGGCGTCCAGCTCGTCCTGGCCGAGGTGCTCCGCGTCGGCGGCCACCCAGCGTGATCGCGTGCAGTAGCGGCAGTACGATGCGCAGCGGTCCGTGACCAGAAGCAGCACGCGATCCGGGTACTTGTGCACGAGGCCGGGCGCGACGCGGTGGATGTCCTCGCCCAGCGGATCGGCGCGCTCGAAGGCGGCGGTCTGCGCTTCGGCTGCATCCGGCACGACCTGGCGCGCCAGCGGGCACGTCGGGTCGAAGGGCTTGCAAAGACTGGCGAAGTACGGCGTGACGCCCGTCTCGAAGCCCTGGCCGGCGTCGAGCAACGCGCGCTGCTCCGGCGTCAGCGTGAAGTGCCGCGCCAGATCATCGGCAGTCTTGAGGCGGTTGCGCAGCTGCCAGCGCCAGTCGCGCCAGTCCGCTGCCGACGGGGTCGGCACAAGAGGCGCACGCGAGGTCGGCAGCTTCGAAGACAAGGTGTTGGAGAGTGCCCCGTAGGAGAATTGAACTCCTGTCCCAGCCTTGAGAGGGCCGTGTCCTGACCGCTAGACTAACGGGGCATGGACGAGTGGTTTTGCGTCAAATTTTCAGAAACTTACGATTGTCCGGGCACCGTTCTTGCTTCGCACGCCGCGCTGGTTGCCCGAAAGCAACCATCGAGGCGTCGTCGCTCATTGCCGCGGGACCGCGCGGCAATGGTTCGGGGACTAGGATTCGAACCTAGATGAGCAGATTCAGAGTCTGCGGTCCTGCCATTAGACGATCCCCGAATGGGTCAGCCTCTCTTCTCGCACAAGGCGCGCAGCCCTGTCTGAAGGCGCGGCGTACCTTAGTCGTGAGCCGGGCGCGCGTCAACCCCTCGCGTGTGCGAGGCCGCATCGGCGACGTGGTGGTTGCCGGCGAAGTAGAGCGCCAGCGCATCGCGAGCCAGGACAGGGCCTTTGGTCTTCCACTTGAGGCCGTTGATCGCCAGGGCGGCGACGGCGATCTGCGGGTCATCCGCTGGCGCGAAGCCGATGAACCAGGAAAAGTGGCGGTACACGGCGGGATCGTCGCCGCTCAACGAGCCGGTCTTGCCGGCGATCGCCATGCCGCGCAGGCTGGCCGGCCGCTGGCCGAAGGCGTGGCGACCGGTGCCCGCGACCACGGTCTGCTGCATCATCTGGCCGAGTTCCATCGCCACCGCAGCCGGCAGCAGCTGGCCCAGCGGCGTGGGCGCCTGCTGCGACGCCAGCAAGGTCGGCCGCATCGCCAGGCCGCCATTGGCCACCGTCGCCGCGAGAAAGGCTGCGTGCACCGGGCTCAGCGTCGAGCCGGCAAAACCGGGGGCGCAGCGGCCGCGCTCCAGCGCCGTCGTGCCCTCGTCGATGTGCGAAGGCTGGACGTCGAGATCGCTCTGGAATCCTTGGCCAAAGCCGAGGCGCTGCGCCATGCGCGCCAGATCGCCGGGCTTCAAGTGCTCCAGCGCCAGCCGCGCGAACGCCGCGTTGGTCGAGTGCGCCAGCGCCTCGGTCAGCGTCTGGCACTGGTTGTCGCGCGGGCCGGGCGTCAAAAGCGAAGCGTCGATGCCGTGCTTGCCACCGTGGAAGCACACGCGCGTCTCCGGCGACTGCCCGGCTTCGAGCAGCGCGGCGGACGTCACGACCTTGAACACGCTCGCCGCCGGCACCAGCGGCGCGACCAGGCTGCCGATCAGGCCCACCGGATCATCGGGTTCGCGGTGCTCGACGATGGCGCGGATGGCGCCGGTGCGCGGCTCGAGCAGCACGACGGCGGCGTAGGGCACGTGCTGGCGGTCCAGCTCGGCCGTGATCGCGGCCTGCAGGTTCGCGTCGATCGTCAGCGGCGCCTCGCCGGCGGGCGTGTGCACCGTCAGGCCGCCGTGCCCATCGGGCCTGGCCTGCGCCAGGTTCTGCGGCGTCAGCTTGGGCGGCGGCGCAGGCTTGGGAACTGCAACCGCGGCGCGGGTTTGCACGACGGTGGGCGCCTGGAGCTTGCGCTCCTTGGCGTCGCTGGCGCGCACCAGCCACAGGCCGAGGGCCGCCAGGCACAGCGCACCGACGACGGCCATCGGCACGATCTCGGGGCGGCGGGAGAGCAGAAAGGGACGGATCACAGCAACCTCGCGGCGGATGGCCCAATGGCGGCGCTAGGATAGACGAGATAACGCGATCGGCAACTTTTCGCCTGCCGCGCGCAGCTTGCTTTTGACCGGCCGATGCCGCACAAGCCAGCACTGGCGCATCTGATGGCGCCGCAAGGGCAAACGATGCAGGGCGACCCGATCCAGGAAGAGCACGATCCGCGCGTGGCGCGCTTTGCCGCGATGGTGTCGGACGATCCCGACAACGAGTTGGCGCAGTTCTCGCTGGGGCAGGCGCTGCTGGACGCCGGGCGGCCGGCGGAAGCGGAGGCGTGCTTTCGCGCCGCGTACACGATCCAGCCGGACCTGATGATGGCGTGGCAGCGGCGCGCGGAGTGCCTGATGACGCTCAAGCACTACGAGGAGGCGCGCGAGATGGCGCAGCGGACGCTGGAGCTGGCCATTGCGCAGCACCACGCCGGGCCGCGCGCGGACGCCGAGGAGCTGCTCGAGGAGATCGAAGACGCGCTGAGTTGAGGGGCGGCCTTGACAGCGCACCTTTGAGGGCCTACAAGGCGACCCGCGGGGTGGAGCAGCCCGGTAGCTCGTCGGGCTCATAACCCGAAGGTCGTTGGTTCAAATCCAACCCCCGCAACCTGAAGATTTCAAGGACTTAGACGACACGCACCGGGACAGAAGAAGCCAGGGTAACACGCCAGGGTAACACGTTTCGGAAAAGTCCCTGAAAATCAGTAGTTCCGGCAAACGCCAAGAAGCCTCGTTCGCACGCCCACAAGGCAAGCAAACGGGGCTTCTGTGTTTTCAGGCACTTGGACGTTTCTTGACTACTTCGGCTTGACCGGCAACGACAAAACCGCAGCCGTTTTCTCAGCTTCCGATACGCCGTAGTAGCGGGCCGTCATCTCCTCGGTCGTGTGGCCCATGATGGCCCGGACGGTGAGCCGATCGACGGACTGGCGAA
>CAIXAA010000119.1 GCA_903917305.1 uncultured Myxococcales bacterium
CATCGCGGCCCCCATGGTGGGGGGACTTGGCACGTCCTTCGCCTTGGAGCTGCTGGTGTACCCGGCGATCTACCTGCTGCTGCATCAGCGCGGCTTGAGGCCCGGCGCAGCGACAAACGTAGCCGTTACAGCTGCTTGACCTCGATCTGCCGCGCCCGCGCCGACTCACCCTTGGGCAGGTGCACGTTGAGCACGCCGAGCTTGAGTTCCGCCGTGATCTTGGAGGCATCCACGCCGCGCGGAATCACGAAGCTGCGGTTGTACTCGGCCGGCTGCAGCTCGCCGAGCAGCAGCGTGCCTTCCTTGTCCAGCTGGCGCGTGCAGGTGAGCGTCAGCGTATCATTCGCGAATTTCACGGCCAGGTTCTCGCGCTTGGCGCCCGGCATTTCCGCGACGATGAGCAGCTCCTCGTCGTTCTCGAAGATGTCGACGAGCGGCATGACCGTGACCATCGGCTGAGCGGTCGTCTCGCGCCGCATCAGGTCCTTCGACGGCATCGTCTTCTGCATGGATTGGTGTACCATCACTGCCTCCTTGATCTTCTTCGTTTCTCAACTGGTTGCAAGCGATTGCCGGCGCAGCGGCCGGGCTTAGTTCGACTTGATCTCGATGGTCCGCGCCTTGGCCTGCGCCGTCTTGGGCGCCACCACGACCAGGATGCCGTCCTTGAGCGAGGCGGTGGCCGCGTCGACGTCGACGGGCTCCGACAGCGTGAACGTGCGCGAGAACTTGTAGGGCGCGCGCTCCTGGCGGTGCACGGAGTAGCCCGTCGGCGGTGCCAGCGTGCGCTCGCCTTCGATGCAGACCTCGTCCTGGTGGATGGTGAGATCCACGTCTTTCTCCGTCATTCCAGGCATTTCAGCCTGGATCACGTACGCCGTGTCGGTGTCGTAGAGGTTGGCGCGCGGGAACGTCGGGAACCGCGGCGACTCGCGCTGGAATTCGCCGAACATCCGGTCCATGCGCCGTTGAAATTCGTCCAAGGCCGAGAAACTGCGGTCGAAATCATACCATCGCGTCCACATGACGATTCCTCCTTGCGAATTTGTGCCGACCCTTTTCGGGGCCGGGCTCAGTGTGCCCTCATGAAAGGCCAGCCCGGCCGGCCTGTCAAGGTCGGAATGCGCGAACCCACGCAACGCCAAGAAGCCATGCGCAAGGCATGGTTTCAAGGAGTTGCGGACTTCGACTTTGCTCTCAGGACACTTGCGGCGTGATCGCCGAGGGCTACTCCCACGCCGAAGTCGGCGGGCAGGAGCACATCAGGTTGCGGTCGCCATAGACATTGTCGATGCGGGCACTTGCGGGCCAGAACTTGTGCACACGCGTCCAAGGCGCCGGAAACGCGGCATCTTCGCGGGAGTACGGGTGCGACCAATCCGCCGCCAGCACCATCTCCGCGGTATGGGGCGCATTCTTGAGCGGATTGTCGTGCGCATCGATGGCGCCGCGCGCAATGGCCGCCGCTTCGCCGTGGATGGCGATCAGCGCGTCGCAGAAGCGATCCAGTTCCGCCTTGGACTCGCTCTCGGTCGGCTCCACCATCAGCGTCCCCGGCACCGGGAAGCTCATGGTCGGCGCGTGAAAGCCGAAGTCCATCAGGCGCTTGGCGATGTCGTCCACCTCGACGTGCGGCTTCAAGGTCCGCGTGTCGACGATGCACTCGTGGGCGCACAGACCACCCTGGCCGGTGTAGAGGATCGGGAAGTGGCCCGACAGGCGGCGTGCGACGTAATTCGCATTCAAGATCGCCACTTGCGTGGCCCGCTTCAAGCCGTCGCTGCCGAGCATGGCGATGTACATCCAGGAGATGGGCAGGACGCTCGCGCTGCCCCACGGCGCGGCCGAGACGGCCGAGATGCCCGTGGTTCCGCCGGTGTGGACAACGGCGTGGCCGGGCAGGAACGGCGCGAGGTGCGCGGCGCAGCAGATCGGCCCCATGCCCGGGCCGCCGCCACCGTGGGGAATCGCGAACGTTTTGTGGAGGTTGATGTGGCAGACGTCCGCGCCGATGTCGCCCGGCCGGCACAGACCGACCTGCGCGTTGAGGTTGGCGCCGTCCATGTAGACCTGGCCGCCATGCTTGTGGATGAGCGCGCAGATGTCCTTGATTCCGGCCTCGAACACGCCGTGGGTCGACGGGTAGGTGACCATCAGCGCGGCCAGGCGCGCCTCATGCTCCGACGCCTTGGCCGCCAGATCGACGAGGTCGATGTTGCCGGCCGGATCGCACGCCACGACAATGACTTGCATGCCAACCATCGCGGCGGTCGCTGGATTCGTGCCGTGGGCGGAGCTCGGGATGAGGCACACGTCGCGGTGCAGATCGCCGCGGCTGCGGTGCCAGGCGCGGATGACCTGCATGCCCGCGTATTCGCCCTGGGATCCGGCGTTCGGCTGCAGGGAGCAGCCGGCAAAGCCGGTAATCTCCGAGAGCCACGCTTCCAACTGCGCGAACAGCTTGAGGTAGCCCTTGACCTGCGTCGCCGGCGCGAACGGGTGCAGCTTGCCGAAGCCCGACCAGGTGATCGGCAGCATCTCGGCGGCCGCATTGAGCTTCATGGTGCAGGAACCCAGCGGAATCATGGATGTCGTCAGCGACAGATCGCGGGACTGCAGGCGGTGCAGGTAGCGCATCATCTCCGTCTCGGAGTGGAATGCGCCAAAGACCGGGTGCTGCAGGTAGGCGGAAGTCCGCTTCATCGCGCCGAAATCTGCTTCGGGCACCTGGCGGGCGATCGCCTCGACCTTCTCCACCGTCGCATCGCCGCCGGTCAGGACGGAGAGCAGGGCGGCCAGATCCGCCGTCGTCGTCGCCTCGTCAAGCGACACGCCCAGGCTGCCGTCGCCGTAGTCGCGCAGGTTGATGTGGTGTGCCTGCGCCGCAGCGTAGGTGGCCGCAGCCGCCGTGCCGAAGTCGATGCGCACCGTGTCGAAGTAGAGGCCCGGACGCACCGAAAGTCCGTGCTTCTTGAGGCCCGCGACCAACGTGGCCGTCAGCGCGTGGATGCGCAGCGCGATCAACCGCAGGCCCTCAGGGCCATGCCACGCCGCGTACATGCCGGCGATGATGGCGAGCAGCACCTGCGCGGTGCAGATGTTGCTGGTCGCCTTGTCGCGGCGGATGTGCTGCTCGCGCGTCTGCAAAGCGAGGCGCAGCGCGGGCTTGCCGGTGGCGTCGACCGACACGCCGATGAGGCGGCCAGGCATGGAACGCTTGTAGGCATCCTTGGTTGCAAAGAACGCGGCGTGTGGCCCGCCGAGCCCCAGCGGCACGCCGAAGCGCTGGCTGTTGCCGACGGCGATGTCGGCGCCCATCTGGCCCGGCGCCTCCAGGACGCACAACGCCATGATGTCGCAGGCAAACGTCACCAGGGCACCGACCGCGTGCGCCTTGGCGCAGAAGTCGCGGTAGTCCACGACGCGCCCATCGGTCGTCGGATACTGGACCAACGCGCCAAAGACCGGCGTCGCGAAATCGAACGTCGCCACATCGCCGACCAGGACCTCGATGCCCAGCGGCGCCGCCCGCGTCCGCACCACGTCGATGGTCTGCGGGTGGCAGTCGTGGGCGACGAAGAACGTGTTGTGCTTGACCTTTTTCTGCTGGCCGTAGGAGAGCGTCATCGCCTCCGCCGCCGCCGTCGCCTCGTCCAGCATCGACGCATTGGCGATGTCGAGGCCGGTCAGGTCCGTGATCATGGTCTGGTAGTTCAGCAAGGCCTGGAGCCGACCTTGCGAGATCTCTGGCTGATACGGCGTGTACTGCGTGTACCAACCCGGATTCTCAAGGATATTGCGGAGCAGCACGGCCGGCGTGACCGTGTCGTGGTAGCCCATGCCGATGTAGGACTTGAACTGGTCATTCGCGGCACACAGCGCGCTCATCTCGGCGAGGGCATCATGTTCGCTGCGCGCTTCGCCAATCTTCAGCGCCCCTTGCAGGCGAATCGCGGCTGGCACCGCGGCGTCCGTCAGTGCATCGAGGGACGCGTAGCCCAGGAGCGCAAGCATCTCAGTGATGTCGTGCTCGCGCGGACCGATGTGGCGATCGACGAATCGATCAGAAGAACGCAGGCTTGTCATGGAGTTCCTCGTGCTTGAGGGCGGATGTGGAGGGCGGAACCGGGTGCCCGGAGGCGCGCGGAGTCTAGCGGATGCGAGGCGGAGCGGAAAGTCTGGCACCGGCACGGCTACGTGCGTTGTTGCGGACATGTCACTCTTGCAGGATCCGCCGGGCCCGGCCGATGCACTGCACCGCGCCGTCGTGCCTGCCCGTCGCCTCGAGCGCGCCGGCCACGGCCAGCCAGGGCGCCGCGTAGCGCCGCAGCACCTCGTGCTCCGTCGCGGTCTGGCGCTGCCACGGCGGCAGCGTCGGAGGCGGATGCTTCGCGAAGAAACGCTCCAGATCCGCGACAATCGCGTCGGGCGCCGGCTGCGGGTCGGTCGGCGGCAGCACGCGGACCGCCAGACCCGCCGGCACCGTCGCGTAGCGCGCGCGCAGGCTCGGCGGCAGCCCGCCGGTCAGGTAGACGGGACGCCCGAGGCGCAGGCCGTGTTCAATCAAGAGGCGAATCCCTGACTTGCGCTCGGGCTGACGGTAGCCGCTCGCCACACGCGCCGTCGTCTCCGCGTACCACGGCCATGGCAGCAGCGCCTGCAGCACGAAGCCGACGTCCGGACGCTGGCCGCGCGCGAGCTGCGCCTCCCACAGCGCGCTGGCGTCGTCGTCGCCTTGCCCGATGAGAATCGCCTTCGGTTCCAACGCATCGAGCACGCCGTCCGCGTAGCGGCTGAGCGCGTCGCGGTGCAAGGCAGGCGCCACCGTGAGCGCCCAACCGCCCAGCAACACGAGCCAAAGCGCCGCGGCGGTGACCACGCGGGAGGGCGGCGCCAGGGCCAGGACGCGCTCCAGTCCAAGCCCGACGAACAGCGCGGCGTAGAGGTCGGTGCCGGCAAAGAACCGCTGCGTGACTTCGTGCCACCAGGGCGTCTCAGGCGTGGCGAAGGCCGTGAGAAAGATCAACGAAAACAGGAGGCTGATGGCCAAAGTGAATGGTAACCGATGCTGTTGCGAGGACGGCTTGCGCAGGCTCGCGCCGAGCCCCGCACCAGCAAGCACGGGCCAGACGACGACACCGTCGACCGCGGCGTGCTGGAGGTAGCGGCCGAGCACCGCGCCGTAGCCGTGGTGTTCGCCAAGCGCCAGCGAGAAGACGCCGTAATCGCTCCGCAAGACATGACGCACGAGCGCCTGCGGGCCGTCGATGTGGCCCCAAGCCGGCGCGCCGCCGTGGCTCGCGGCCCACGGCAGGTAGAGCAAGGGCAGCAGGCCCACGGCCGCACCCGTCGCAAAAAAC
>CAIXAA010000120.1 GCA_903917305.1 uncultured Myxococcales bacterium
AAATCAGCGCAAAGTTTCGCACCTTCGCTTCCGGAAGGGAACGAAAACGCCCGTACATCCGGGCATCGTGACGTCGCCACACGCGACACAGCGAGACCCGGCAGAGGGTTTCGACCACAGGCATCACGCCTACAGGATTCAGGGGTACCATGGCGGTTCGCATCCGGCTCGCCCGTTTCGGCGGCAAGAAGACTCCCTACTACCGCATCATCGCTGCGAATGGCGAGGCGCGCCGTGACGGCCGCTTCCTCGAGCAGGTCGGCACCTACAACCCGGCCCTGACCGAGGCGCCCGTCTCGCTGCTGCGTGATCGCTACAACCACTGGCTGAGCGTCGGCGCCCAGCCGTCCGATACCGTCGCGGCCCTCGTTCGCCGCCTCGATCGCGCCGCCAAGGCGTAGGTCCAGCGCTCGCGCAACCCCGCGTCGCATTGGACGACGCGTCGCATGGGACGACGGGGCTGCGACGGATGAGCTGCACCTGACGCTCCTGCGCGTTTGGGCCTGCGCCCGCTTGGCGTGGCCCTGCATCGTCCGCCTCGTGCGGTACGTGCCTCGGAGACCTGATGCGCGAGTTGTTGCACTACCTTGCCTCGGCGCTCGTCGATTTCCCGGAGGATGTCCGGGTCGAAGAGGAAGTGACCGACGAGGGCGTCGTGCTGCGCCTGTCGGTGCGCCGCGAAGACATCGGCAAGGTGATCGGCAAGCAGGGCCGCACCGCCCGCGCCATCCGCAACCTCGTCCACGCCGCGGCCGTGCTCCGCCAGCAGCGCGTGAGCGTCCAGTTCATCGACTCCTGATCGCCGTCGTTCCTTGATGCGGACCGGACCTGCGCGATCGCCTCCACGTCGCGCGCCAGAGGTCGCAGATGCCGACCCCAGCTGCGGATAGAGACGACTCCCACGCTGCCGTCGCGGGTGCCGCGCAGTTCCTGCGCCACATCGCAGCCCAACCGCGCGCGATGGCGGCGCTGCTCCTCGCCTTTTCCCTGCTGGCGCTGGTCGGCACGCAACTGGCCCAAGCCGACGCGCCGACGACCGTGCCCGACGGCCTGGCCCGCGCCGATCTGCTGCTGCTGCACGCGGTCGGCCTGGATCGGCTGCCGTCGTCGGTGCTGACCTGGCTGCTGCTCGCGCTGAGCGCCGTGGCGGCCCTGGCGCACGCGCTGTTTCCCGAGGACGGCGTGCGTTGGCGCGGCACCTTGCTGGCGATCGACGAGGCGCAGCCGGCGATCCAGGCGGCGCTGGCGAAGCTGGAGCTGCGCGCCACCCCGGTCTGGCACCGCCGCGGCGACGCGATCGCGATGACGCTCGGCTTTCCGCGGGCGGGCCGCGTGCTGCTGGCTGCCTCCGGCTTGCTGCTCGGCGTGCACCTGATCCTCTCGGCCGCGGTGCCGCTGCCCGCGCTGTTGGACGTGCCGCTGGGTGCTGCGCCGGGTCCGGTGCCGACCTGGACGCCGGACGCGGGCGTGCTCGCGCCGGCGCAGGGTCGCTGGTACGGCGCCTGTGCGCGCGAAGGCGATGGCGTGCGCTGCCACCTCGACACGCCGGGGGCGCGCCAGGACTTGCGGCTGCGAGCTGGAGAAAGCACTGTCATCCAAGGACTTCGCTACACGTGGCTCGCCACCGGGCGCACCGCCGCGATGTCGACGTTTGCGCTGCGCTGGCCGCCCGGTGCACAGACGACGCCGCTGACCGTCGGCCAATCGCTGCCCGTGCCGCAGCTCGGCCTGCGCCTCCTGCCGACGGCGAGCCGCGAGGCGGGGCCCCTGGTCCTGGCGCTCGGCGACACGAACAAGTCGCAGCCGCTGCAGATCCTGGCGGCGCCGGTGCTGCTGCCCCAAGGCCATCTCGCGGCAACCGTGACCGGCGGCGAAGTGCTGCGCATCCAGGTGGCGCGCGATCGCCCCGCATGGCCGCTGTGGATCGCCTTGCTGTGCGCGGCCCTGGGCGCGCTGCTGGCGTGGGCGCTGCCTTGCCTGCGCCTGCAGATCCGCCCGGGACTGCCGGCGGCCATCGAGGTCGACGCCTGCAACCGCCCGTCCTTGCTGGCGGCCGTGCAAGGCGCGGCGCAAGGGCAGGGCGAGGTGCCACCGTGATCGCGTGGATCGCCGCTTGGCTTGCCCTGACGTGCGCGGCGTTTGCCGCCGCCGTCCCCGCCCGCGCCGCGGCCTATGCCGCCTTGGCCGCTGTCGTCGCGGCTGCCTGCCTGCGCCTGCCGGTGCTCGGCGCCGCTGCGTTCGCCTTGGCTGCTGCCGCCGGCCTGCTGGCGCTCGCCTCCGTGCTTCCCCACCTTGCCGGCCGTCCGCTGCGCATTGCCGCATGTTCGCTCGTGCTTCCAGCTGTTTGCGCCCCAGCGCCCCAAGCGTTCGCCGCAGCTCCAGTGTGGGCGGCCGCGGCCGTGGCGCTGGTCCTGGGCGCTGCCGCCGTGGCCGCCGTCACCGCCTGGGCCCTTGCCGGTCGTGGTCGCTACGCCCTGGCCGCCGTCGTCGCCCTCGCTCCCGTTGCCCCTGCCGGCGCCGGTTGGCTGCGTTGGTCCGGCGCCAGTGCCGCCGTGCCCCACCCGTCCAGCAGTGCGCACTACCTCGCCAGCGGATCGTTCGCCGTTCCCCTGCCGTCCGCGCCAGCCTTGCTGGCCTGGACCTGGCTTTGGGTGCCGGCGCTGCTGCTGATCGCCGTGGCTGTTTCCTTCGTCCATGCCCAGCAGCCGCGCCAGAAGCGGCCGCCTTTGCTGGGCGCCGCGATCGTGGCCGCGCTGCTGGCGGCGGTTGCCGTGCTCGAGCTTCGCCTCGCCTGGTCGACGCGCCCCGCGCCGTTCGCCCACCTGCCCGGCGCCTCGCACCCGGTGGCGCTCTGGCCCCTGGCCGGCCAGCCGTGGCTGGATTCCAGCCTGGTGGCGCTGCTTCTGGCGCGCCTGGTCGTGCTCGCCGTGCTGCTGTCGCCGCGCGACCCGGACCGGTCCGCTCCTTTGTTGCTGCGCGCCCGAACCATCGCCCACGTCGTCTTCTTCGCCGGCGGCCTCGCACTGGCAGCCGTCTGGCTCGCCGCCGCGTCCGATGCCGCAGGCGCGACGTGGCTCAGCGATCCGAGTGCTTTTGCCCTGTTGTCCGCCCTGCTCGCGACCGCCGCCGCCGTTCCCGCCGCCTGGGAGGGCCGCACGCCAGCGCGCGACGCGGCGCACCTCGTGCAGTTTGCCGCTGCCGCCGTGCTCTTGGGCGGTGCGGATGCCGGGTGGGCGGTTTTCGGCGCCCTGCTGCCCTTGCCGTAATCACCCGCAACTACGCCGCTTCCAGCAATTCCGCCAGCACGGCCGGCCGCGCATCGGCAAGGCACAGCGCGCCGCGCACCCGCCAGCCCGCCTGTCGCAGCGCGTCCGCCGCCAGGCCCAGCGTCTGGCCCGTCGTCACCACGTCGTCGATCAGCAGGACGTCGCGCTGCCTGCCCGGCGCGTGGCGCACGCGGAACTGCGGCAGCTCCGAGCGATCCTCGCGGCGCACCGCGTGCAGGTCCACGCGATCGAGGGCGCGCACGAGCCGCCGCCCACTGCCGCGCTGCGCCAGCCCCGCGGCGATCAGATCCGGCAGGTGCATCCCGCGCTCCACCAGGCGGCGGCGCTGCGGCGGCACCGGAACGAGCGCCACCTGCGGCTCCCGCGCCTGCAAGTGCACGGCCAGCTGCGTCAAATCGTGTTGCATTGCACGGAGATCGACGCGGCCCCCGCCGTTTTTCGTGCGCACGATCGCGGCCGCCATGGCGCCCGCGTAGCCGAACGCGCCTGCGATGGGCATGCCGTCGGCGCCGCAGCGCCACCTGCCGGAGCGCGTCACGCTGGGAGCGCAGCCTTCGCAGAAGGCGTCGTCACTGCCGATGAGAAGGGTGCGGCCGCAAGCTGCGCACGCCGCCGCGAATGCAAACCGGATGAAGTCGAGCATGGTCACCTCCTATAGAGGTGATCGCTCGCAGCGCGCAAAACTTACGGCAGGGTGCCGTCGGAACAGAGCGTCAGGATCTCCGTGCCGGCCTCGGTGATGGCGATCGAGCACTCGAAGTGCGCGGAAGGCTTGCCATCGTCGGTCACGACCGTCCAGCCGTCGCGCAGCGTGTGCACGTTGTCGCCGCCGAGGTTGACCATCGGCTCGAGCGCGAGCGTCCAGCCGCTTTGGATGCGCGGTCCACTGCCCGCCGTGCCGTAGTTGGGAATCTGCGGATCCTCGTGCAGCGCGCGCCCGACGCCGTGACCGCAGTATTCGCGCACGATTCCGTAGCCTTTCTTGTCGATCACGGCCTGGATCGCCGCGCCGATGTCGCCCAGGCGGTTGCCGATCTTGGCGGCCTCCATCCCGGCAAACAGGCTTTCCCGCGTCGTGTCGAGCAGTTGGCGTACGTCGGCGGCGATCGGTTCGACCGCGACCGTGATCGCCGCGTCGCCGACCCAGCCATCGAGCGTCGCGCCGCAGTCGATCGACAGGATGTCGCCCTTCTTGAGCTTGCGCCCGTCCGGGATGCCGTGAACGACCTCGCTGTTCAAGGACAAGCACAGCGATGCGGGAAAGCCGTGGTATCCTTTGAAGGTAGGGGTGGCGCCGCGCGAGCGGATGAGGGCCTCGGCGGCGCGGTCGAGGTCGCGCAGCACGACGCCTTCGCCGATCATGCCGCGCAGCAGCCGCAGCGTGTCGCCGACGATCACACCTGCTTCGCGCATCTTCTTGATGTTGGCTTCCGACTTGCGTTGAATCACGAACGGCTCCTGAGGCATGGAAGGGTCGCGGGCGGATGGTGGCGCACCCTACGCGCGCTCCCCGTGCCGCGCAACCCTTCGCCGCAGAGCCTGGATCTGTCCACGGAATTGACTGCGCACCCCCCTGCACCTAACCTGGATTGGGCCGGTTGCCGGACGCGCAAGCCCCGCAGCGCACTTCTGCGCGCAGGGTGGCATCTGGCGCGCCAAGGGCCCCAAGGAAACGACGCGTTGACCGGATCGACAACTTCGCCCACGGCCCCATCGCCCGCGCTGGCCGCTGAGACCCGTACGCTCTTGGCTGCCGCCCGCGCGGCGGCCACGGTGCTCGCGCCCGCGTCGACGCAGCTCAAGAACGCCTTCCTCGCCCGCACCGCCGCGCTCCTGCTCGAAAAGCAGCAAGAGATTGTCGAAGCAAATTCGGCGGATCTGGCGCTGGCCGTCGCTGCGGGCCGCAATGCGGCGTTTGTCGATCGCCTGCGCCTGGATGCGCGCGCCATCGCCAACCTGGCGCGTTCCGTTGGCGAGATCGAAGCGCTGCCGGATCCCGTTGGCATGATCACCAGCGGCAGCCGGCGCCCGAACGGGCTCGAAGTGCGCAAGCAGCGCATCCCCATCGGCGTCATCGGCATCATCTACGAGTCGCGCCCCGGCGTGACCATCGACGCGGCGGCGCTGTGCATCAAGGCCGGCAACGCCGTGGTCTTGCGCGGCGGGTCGGAAGCGCAGCGCAGCAACCGCATCCTGGCGGAGCTGCTGCGCGAAGCCCTCCACGCCGCCGGACTGCCCGCCGACGCCGTGCAGGTGCCGCAAAGCCAGGATCGCGCCGCGATCGACGCGCTGGTCTCGGTGCCCGGTGGCCTGGATCTCGTGATTCCGCGAGGGGGAACGGCGCTGATCGAGGCCGTGCAGCGCTCCGCGCGCGTGCCGGTCATCCAACACTATCAAGGTGTGTGCCACCTCTTCGTGCACGCCGCGGCGGACCTGGAGAAGGCGGCGCGCGTGGTCGTGAACGCCAAGGCGCAGCGGCCGGGCGTGTGCAACGCGGTCGAGGCGATCCTGGTGGATGCCGCGATCGCGCCAAGCGCCGTTCCCAAGCTGTGCGCGGAACTGCGCGCCGCGCAAGTGGAAATTCGCGGCTGTGAGCGCGTCCAGGCCCTCGAAGGCGCCGCCGTCGTGCCCGCCACGGACGCCGATCTGGGCCATGAGTACCTCGACCTGATCGTGCTGATGCGCGTCGTCGACGGCTTGGATGGCGCCATCGCGCACATCCGCCGCTACGGCAGCGGCCACACGGAAGGCATCCTCACCGAGGACCTCGGCGCCGCCCAGCGCTTCATCGCCGAAGTCGACGCCTCCTGCGTCGTCGTGAACGCGTCGACGCGGTTCAACGACGGCGGCTGCCTGGGGCTTGGCGCGGAGATCGGTATTTCGACATCAAAATTGCACGCTTACGGGCCAATGGGGCTCGAGGCGCTGACGGCAGAGAAGTACGTTGTCATCGGCAACGGTCAGGTGCGCACATGACCCTCGCGGGTCCGGGAGCAAAGAGCATGGAGTTGGAACACGTTCTGGAGCAGGTCAAGGTTGCGGCCTTGGCAATCTGGGACAAGAAGGGCTTTGAAGTGGTCGCGCTGCGTGTGCGCGAGATCGTCCAGTACACGGACTTCCTGATCATCGCGTCGGCGACGTCCGATCGCCATGCCGCCGCGATCGCCGATCACGTGGAGGCGATGCTGCACGAGAAGCTCGGCCAGAAGCCGATCGGCACGGAAGGTCGCACGCAAGGCCGGTGGGTCTTGTTGGATTACAGCGACTTCGTCGTGCACGTCTTCCACCGCCCGGTGCGTGACTACTACGACATCGAGCGCCTGTACGGCGATGCGCCGCACGTGGACCTGGAAGAGCCGGCGTGGGTCAAGGAGATCAGCCCGGACGCGATGGTCGAACAGGGCTTCGATTACGGCGATCAGCTGTGGATGGACGCGCCGGACGAGAGCCTGGACGACGAGCTGGACGACGACGACGACATGGACGACGACGAGGACCTGGAGGGCGAGTTCGCGGACGACGACGACGAGTTGTTCGACGAGGACGACCCCGAAGGGGCGCAGATCGCTGTCGCAGTCGACCCGCTGGTCGCAGAGCGAGAGGCCGTGGCGCCCAAGCGCAAGCGGCCCGTGGCGTAGCGCCATGCGCGTTTCCATTGTCGCTCCAGGGCCTTTGGGCCACGCCGGCGCGATCACCTATGCGGACGATCTGTACGCCCGCATCACCCGCATCCTTCCCATCGTGCGCCGCACCGGCCGCCAGGCTCGCCGCCAGAAGGGCGGCCTGGACGCCGGGGCGCGAACGCGCGAATCGGCTTCCCTGGTGGCGCTCGTGCCGGCGGGGGCGCTCGCGGTGGCCTTGGACGTCACCGGTCGCCGCATGGACTCCGACGCGTTTCGTGATTGGATCGTGGGCCATGCGGAGACGGGCTGCCGGGAGCTGTGCTTCTTGATCGGCGGCCCGGACGGCCTGGACGCCACCGCGCGCGCCGCGTGCCGCGAGGCGATCTCGCTCTCGCCGATGGTGCTGCCCCACGACCTCGCCGAAGTCGTGCTGCTCGAGCAGGTCTACCGGGCGCTCACACGCTGGAAGAACCTGCCCTACCACCGCTGAGCGCGGCGCTTTTCGTCCCAATATCGAGGAGATGCAGCTGAACGTTGGCGGCAAGGCCTGCGCGCGATCGCGGCCTTGCCCGCTTGCGATCAGGGCGCGACGGGCAGCACCGCGCGGGGCGCGTCGGCGGCGTACAGCAGCTCGTTGGTGACCGGCACCAGCCCGCTGTCGCCCACGATCATCGTGTAGATCTCGCTGTCCTGCATCGCCCGCGCCCCGCCGTCCGGGATCGGCTGGCCATCGGCCTGCACCGTCGCGGAAGCCGAGAGCAGGAACACCTGGCGCTGCGGCGACATCGAGAAGTCGTAAATCCGCTTGTTCTTCGTGGAGTTGTCGCGCGGATTGTTCGTCAGGTTCAACAGGTCGCCTTTCGCGATCTGGCCACCGATCTTGGCGACCGGCAGGGCCATCAGATCGGTCCACACCTTGTCGCTCGGCGTCGCGCAGTCGGAATAGCCGACGTAATACACAAGCTTGCCGTCGGCGGAGAACATCGGCTGGCTCTTCACCTCCGCGTGCTGCCACGGCTGCAGCGCCGCGCACGCGTTCTGCAGGTAGGACGCGCCGCCCTTGCCGTTGGGCACCTCCATCAGGTTCGAGAAGCTGGACGCCTCTTCGGAGCCGACGTGGTACAGCCGAGCGCGCAGCCAGCGGTCGATGATCGTGAACAGGACCAAGGTCTTGCCGTCCTGGGACACCGCGATCGGGTCATTGTCGTGGTACTGCGATCCGGTGCCCACGCAGGTGTCGCCCAGCGGGTTCTCGCAGATGTAGTCCTGCTTAGAGACGTTGCCGCCGCGCCACGTGTACACCTTCATGGAACGGATCGTGGTCGTCAGGAACACGACCGTGCTCGCGTCGTCGCTCACCTGGAAGTAGCCGTTGTAGGTGGTGTCGCTGTTGACGACATCCGGGTCGTCGTCCGGAGCCATGCGTGTGATCACGACGTCTTGCAGGTCGGTCGTGTCGTCCATGCCGCGGCGGTGGATGTCGTACTGGCACTTGCCGGTACCCAGGCAGCCGGCCTGCGTCGAGTAGAAGAGGTAGCCCTGCGCGAACTGCAAGTGCGCGACCTTGCTCAGGACGCCGAACTTGCCGAGGAAGACCTGCAGCTGGCCATTGAGGGTGCCGAGCTGGAAGTCGTAGCCGTCCGTGCCGGGCGCGCCCTTGGCGATGGCGATGTACTTGAGATCCTGGCTGAACAGGCAGCCGAAGTTGCACGTGAGGCCGCCCGCCTGCTTGAACGCGAACTTCGTCAGCTGGATCGCGGCCAGCTTCGGGTCGAGGGGGCTGACGCCCGTGCCGAAGGCGCCGGCGTTGCCAGCCGCCGCCGGGTTCTTCCAACTGGTCAGAACTACGTCGTTGTCCGTGGCGGCGGCGCCAGGCTGCCGGCTGCGACGGCCATAGACGACCCAGAAGTCTTCGGTCACCGGCGTGGTCGTGGTGGTGTCGCCGCCCTTGCCGTCGACCTTGCCGCCCGCGTCTGGCGGCGTCGCCGAGTCGGCCTGGCTGGCATCCGACGCGACCACGTCCTTGGCAGTTGCCGTTTGGTTTCCCGAAGCTCCGCTGCTGCACCCGCCGAGGGCCGCGGATGCGATCGCCGCGCTGACGACCGCCGTTGTCCTGAACCACACCGTCGCGAACGTCCATCCGCTGCCGAACCTGCCCATCACCGCTCCTCGTGCCGGTCTTTGCCGGGTGTGCCCGACCTGTAGGGCAAGCACGCACCGTACGGAAGCGAGCGACGGGCGTCAACGCGCCATGAGCTTAGGCACTTGAAGCGGACAGGGGACGATCCTTGCGTACACCGATCAGGCCGCGATCACGCTGCGGGCGCCCTCTGGCGTCCAACGCGCGAGCACGGCGCCGAACGCCGATATCTACAGTCGCTGCGCCTAGTTAACCGACATGACACAAAAGCGGCCTGAGCCGTGATCAAGGGGAAGCGCGACAGGCCCGCGCGCAGCCGGCAACATTTCCGCAACGACCGAATGCACGGCAAGGTTGACACGCACCGCTTTGTGCCGTACAAGGCACCCCACGTTCGGCGGACGAGCTGGCTGAGAGCTGGCTTAGAAAACGTCGACCGTCCCGGACATGGCCTCTGCCGCACGCGTTCAACGCACACGGTACACCATCGATGGGAAATGACAGAACCCGGACCCACCCCTTCCCGCTCATCGGACGAAGCCTTCGCGGCCTCGACCCCGGCCAGCAGGAAGACGGCAGGTCGGAACGCCTGCCCGGCGCGCCACGAAAAAAAGTGACGAACCGAGCTTGACACCGACCCGGAACCTCGGTTACAACATCTCTCCCCGCCGCAGCACACGCTGCTCCGGCGGTTCGCTCGCTCTTTGACAACTGGATAGCAAACCAAACGTGCATCGGGTCACTCAACAATGTCGTGCCCCAGCTTCGGCTGGACGCATAGAACATTCATCAGAGAGTTTGATCCTGGCTCAGAACGAAC
>CAIXAA010000121.1 GCA_903917305.1 uncultured Myxococcales bacterium
AAGCGGCGGCTCGCGGTCGCCGGATCCAGCCCCAACGTCCGCGCCGCCGCCGTCAACGTCTGGGCGCGGTGGCAGGCCATGAGCAGCGCGACATCGTCCCAGCGAAAGCTCCCCTGCGGCATGGGCTGCGGCTCCTGCATTGCGGAAATGCAACGCGACACTGCAAGTGTGACCATTTACGTGCGATGGTGCAAGGCTAGACTGGGAGCACGCAGCAGGGCTTGCGGGAGATGACCATGACGGAAAAGCAGCAACTTCACGTGGTGTTTGGTGCAGGGCAGGTGGGCAGCCTGCTGGTGCAGGAGCTTCTGGCGCGCGGCCACCGCGTGCGCGTCGTGCGGCGATCGGCGCAGCGGGCGGCGCATCCAGACCTGCAGTGCGTCGCCGCGGATGTCTACGACAGCGCTGCGACGCTGCGCGCGGCGGCGGGTGCGGATGTGGTCTACCTCTGCGTAAATGCGCCGTACCACGAGTGGCCGACGAAGCTGGCGCCGCTGTACCGGCACATCGCGGCGGCGGCGCAGGCGGCGAACGCGAGGCTGGTGGTGCTCGACAACGTGTACATGGTGGGCGCCAACGGCCGATTCGACGAGACGACGCCGGAGAGGCCGTGCAGCAAGAAGGGGCAGATCCGCAAGAATCTCGCGGATGAGCTGCGCGCCATGCACGCGCGCGGCGACCTGAGCGTGGTCATGGGCCGGGCGAGCGACTTCTTTGGCCCGGGCGTGTCGCAGGGCGCGATCCAGCATCCGCGCGCGATGGGTCAGCTGCTTGCGGGCAAGACCGTGGATCTGCTCGGCGACGCCGATCAGCCGCACAGCTGGAGCTACGTGCCGGACGTGGCCAAGGCCCTGGCGGAGCTGGGCGCGCATCCGGAGCTCGCCGGCCGCGTGCTGCACCTGCCCGTGCTGCCGCCGCAGACGGCGCGGGCGCAACTGACCGCGCTGGCAGCACAACTGGGCGTGCCGCTGAAGGTGCGGACGATGCCGCGCTGGATGCTGAAGGCGGCCGGGCTGTTCTCGCCGACGATGGCGGAGATGGACGAGATGCTCTACCAGTTCAATGCGCCGTTCATCATGGATGACGCGCGGATTCGCACGGCGCTGGGACTGCAGCCGACGCCGCTGCCAGAGCAGATGGCGGCGACGGCGGTGTGGCTTCGGCAGGCGCAACGGCCGGCGTAGCTGCGGGCGCCGTATCTGGATCCTCCGCGTTTGCTGCGCCGACCGCGGCCCTACGGCACCGGTGTCTGCCCTGCGGTGCGCATCGACGAACAGCTTCACAGGCCCGACACCAGGCTGCCAGCAGCGCGCGACATGGACATCGCGCGAGGAAGGCTCAAATCGCCTGCGGAAACGCGAAGAAGCCGCTGGGGTCGTACTTCTCCCGCACGCCCTTCAGCTTTGCCAGGTTCGCGCCCCAGTACGCGGCGTGGTAGTCCGCCAGCTGCACGTCGACGTAGTTCTGGTACGTCTGCCCCGATGCAAACGGCTTCAATGTGTCGTACAGACCGTCGAGCCACGGATCCTGCGGCGCGAGGCTGCCCGGCGGCGCCACGAAGGCCAGCATCTGGCATGAGAACAGCACGTCACGATGCACGAAGGCCGTCGCGTCGGGTGCCACCGCGCCGATGGCGCCACCATAGGGATCGAGCAGGATGCCCGCCAGTTGCGTTGCGTCGTTCCAGGCTTCCACCGCTTGCACCATCGCCGTGATGCCTTCTTTTGCAAGCAGTTGCGTGATGTAGTGCGACCGGGCGCGGTACGTGGCTCGTTCGACCTGCCCAGCCGGGTCAAGCTCCGCCAGGTGGCAGTGCGCCTGGATGCCGTCGCAATCGACCCACTGGCGGGCTTCCGTCGCGTACGGGCCGTGACTCGTGTCCGGCGTCCCCACGGGGTCGGCGCCGGCCATGGCCAGCAACGGGTCCAGCTGCTTGAGGATCTGCGTCAGCTCCGCAGGCGTGCCGAGAAAGGCGCCGCCAATCGACACCTCCGGGCCCTTGCCCGGAAACGCGAACAGGTGGCAGGTCGCCGTGAGCGCGTCGGGTGCCAACGGCGCCCATCGTTGCCAGGCATCGACGACGGCCGCCGCCTGCTGCCATGGCCACACCTTGCGGAACGTCGTCCCCTGGTCGGCCGGCTGCACCGCGTACGTGAATGACGTCACGATGCCGAAGTTGCCGCCGCCGCCGCCGCGCAAGGCCCAGAATAGGTCAGGCGCCTGGTTGGCGTTGCAGATCACGGCCTCACCGCTTGCCAGCACCACTTGCGCCTCGACGAGCGCATCGCAGGTCATGCCGAACTTCCTGGAAATCAAGCCGTAGCCGCCGCCCAGCGTCAGGCCCGCCATGCCCACCGTCGGTCCCGAACCCGTGGAAAGCGCGAGCGACTGCGGCCAGAGTGCCGCCTGCACGTCGACCGTCAACGTTCCGCCGCCGATGGTCACGCGCCCCGCGGCAGCGTCCACCTGGATGGTCGAGAGCGGCCGAACGTCGACCATCAGCGCACCCGCCGCCGAACTGAACCCCGCGTACGAGTGCCCGCCCGCGCGCGCCCGCACCGGCACGCCATGCTGGCGCGCCCAGTTGACGCAAGCCTGCACGTCCGTGACGGACTGGCACACCGCCACCGCTTGCGGCACGATGCTGTCAAAGCGCGTGTTGAACAGGTGAACGGTCTTCAGGAATTGGGCATCGCCAGGCTCCAGGACCGGGCCTTGCATCCGCCCGCGCAGG
>CAIXAA010000122.1 GCA_903917305.1 uncultured Myxococcales bacterium
GGGCTGCTCGACGCAGTACTCGTTCGCCCCGCACGTGACCTTGAGGTGCCAGTAGCCGTTGGGCGTGGCGCCGGTCGCTGCGGCGGTGCAGACCATGCGGTTTTGCTGGACGGGCGGCCCGGGGACGATGTGGCAGCCTTCGTTCGCCTGCTCCAGGACGCAGCCCTGGCCTTCCGGTCCGCCGACCAGGGCCGCGGCCGCCCCACCGTTTGTCGACGAACAGGCCAAGGCGCACAGGCCCAGCGCGAGCGCTGCGGCCTTCAACAGATTGAAATGACAACTGCAGTTCATCGGATCTCTCCACCGCACAGCTGCTCGCGCAGGCGCGGATTGCAGGGTGGCTTCTGGCCGCCCGGTTCGGCTTGACGGTCGTGGCTCCTGCTCGGCATCGGCAGGCGGCGAGCGGTCATGGTCGGCGGCCCAGACTGGCATACGGAGCGGTTCTTCGAGCGCAACCGCGCTACTCGAAGGGCCAAAAGGCTACTCGGCGGCCACGTTGTCCGCAAGGTGTGCCTGCGGTTGACCGGTCGTCAGCGGCGCAGGTCGCGCTCGCTACGGTGCCGCAGGTGACGCGATCGCCGTCTTGAGTGCCGCAACCAGCTGCGACGCATCGTCAAAGCCCGGCGCCAGGTCGTAGGTCGCGAGTTCCTCAGCCGAAAACGCCGCCTTCTCTTCGGCAACCAGCGCCGTCGCCGCGTCCAGCTCCGCCTGGGCCGCCGCCACATCCGTCACCGCCAGCGTCGTCGCCTTGTCCAGCGCCCGCCCGACCTGCAGCAGCGTGAACGCGCGACGCACGATGGGGCTGGCGAAGTACATCCAGCCGCCATCCGGCACCGCCACCACGCCCGGGACCGACACCGGCACCGTGAACTGCTCCTGCGTCTTCTCCTTGGCGAGCGCGTATCCGTAGGAGATTTCAGCCAGAAGCAGGCCCTGGAGCTGTTCGACCTGCGTCCCCTCGGGCGCCAGCAAGCGCACCATCACAAGGCCGTTCTTCTTGGACGCGAACAGCGTCGGCAGCGCCGCCGGCGGCGTCGTCGTGCCCGGGTCGGGAATGGCCGGCGCGTCCTTCTTCGGGCCGGTCACCGTGATTTCGCCGTCCTTCTCCACCCAGTCGAAGCCGTAGATCTGGTCGACCTTCCAGCCGCTGGCCAACTTGAACTTGATCCAAAGGTTCGAGGCGACCGGCAGGAGCATCGTCTCGAGATCGTTGAGGAAGACCTCCTTGGCGTGCGCCGCGTCCTGGGCGAACCAGGCGGTGCCGTCGCCCTGCTGCGCGACCTGGTTCATCAGGTTGGGGTCGAAGTCGAAGCCCACGCCCACGGTCGAGGTGCTGCAACCGGTCTTGGCGGCCTGCGCGGCGAGCTGGATGATGGCGGCCGAGCTCGTGTTGCCCTCCGTGGGCTGGCCGTCGGACAGGATGATGACGCGGTGAAAAGCGTAGTCCGCGCCGGCCGTCTTGCATTGCGCGAGGCCTTCCTGCAGGCCGCCGAAGAAGTCGGTGCCGCCGTCGGCGGTGATGGCGTCGACCTTGGCGGTGATCGCGGGAAGATCCTTCAAATCCCAGTCCTTGGCCGGCCAGTCGGTGCGGACGTCGCTGGAGAACGACACCACCGACAAGCGCGTGCCGACAGGCAGTTGCGCCAGGAGCGCCTGGATGCCTGCGTGGACATAGGCAATCTTGTCGCCCTGCATCGAGCCCGAGCGGTCGATCACCAGTGTCAACGCGACCTTGGCGCTGACGTCAGCCAGGCTCTTGCCGCTGTTGAGGCCAATCTGCAGCGCCACCTCGGGCTTGGCGGCGCCGGCAGGCTGCAGCAAGGCGGCCATCGCGTGCAGGTCGACGCTGCGCGCCGGATCGGGCTTGGGCAGCACGGTGTCGTGCTCGTTGAGCCAGCCTTCCAGCGTCATGTCGCCGGGCTTGGGCAGCTGCTTGGCGCCGACCTTCATGCGGAAGTAGGCGATATCTTGGGGGCCGCCGGGCTTGAGACCGATGCCCGTGTCGCTGGCGCCGCTAGCCGGTCCCATCACGCCGCCGCCGCTCTTGCCGCTGGCGTCGGCGGAGGAGGTATCGGCGGAAGCGGAGGCATCAGCGCCGGCGAAGCCGGTCTGCGAAGGCGATGCGCTGACGTCCTTGGCGGCATAGGCCCCGTTTGGCGTGCCACTGGCGTCGTCCGCGGCTGTGCCGAGGGCGCCGGCAGACGTGCTGGTGCCGGCAGCACAGGCAGATGCACCGAAAGCGAGCGCTATCAGCAGCGACCAGCCGAGGCGGCGCAACGGGAACGGGCGGCTGGGAATCGGGGTGGCGTGCATGGCTCCTCCAGGGCAACGGCGCGGTCAGCGCGGATGGAGCTTGACCGTGAAGCAAGACGGATGCCAAGCCGTCCATTCATCGACAACAGATGGATTGTGCGAATGAAATTCTGAACGGCGAGCCGCCGGCATGGCCGCCTGGCTGCAGGCGGGATGTCGATATTTTCCACATGCCGTGGATTTCTACATCACGCGGCCGCGGCGATCGCCTCACGCCAATGCGACGCGGACCATCTGTCGTGCGTCGTCCACGACGGCCTGCAGATGCGCGGGGCTGACGAAACTCTCGGCGTAGATCTTGTAGATGTCCTCGGTGCCCGACGGGCGGGCGGCGAACCAGCCGTTGTCCGTCGTCACCTTGAGGCCGCCGATCGCGGCGTTGTTCCCGGGAGCGCTCGTGAGCTTGGCCGTGATGGCCTCGCCGGCCAAGGTGGCGGCTGTGACCCGCTCCGCGGTCAGTCGTGCGAAAGCGGCCTTCTCCGCTCCGCAAACCGGGCTGTCGATGCGGGTGTAGAAGGGGGCGCCGTACTTCGCCGCGAGCTCCTGGTAGAGCCGCCCGGGGTCCTTGCCCGTGACGGCGGTCATCTCGGCCGCCAGCAACCCCAGGAGGATGCCGTCCTTGTCCGTGGTCCAGACCGTGCCGTCGCGGCACAGGAAGGAGGCGCCGGCGCTCTCCTCGCCGCCAAAGCACAAGGTCCCTGTCAGCAGGCCAGTGCAGAACCACTTGAAGCCCACGGGCACTTCGACGACCTTGCGGCCCAGGCCGCCGACCACGCGATCGATCAGGGCGGAGCTGACCAGCGTCTTGCCGACGGCGGCCGTGCTGGGCCACTGCGGCCGATGCGCCAGCAAATAGGCAATGGCCACAGCCAGATAGTGGTTGGGATTCATCAGGCCCACCGACGGCGCGACGATGCCGTGGCGGTCCACATCGGCGTCGTTGCCCCACGCGACATCGAACCTGTCCTTGAGCTGCACCAGCGAAGCCATGGCGTAAGGGCTGGAGCAGTCCATGCGGATCCTGCCGTCGTGATCCAAGGGCATGAAGGCGAAGGCAGGATCGACGCCCGGGTTCACGACTTCGAGATCCAGGCCGTATTTCTGGGCAATCGGCTTCCAATAGGCCACGGCTGCGCCGCCCATGGGATCGACGCCGATCTTCACCCCTGCGGCGCGGATGGCGGCCATGTCGATGACGTCTTCCAGCGCGTCGACATAAGGCGTCATCAGGTCCACGGCTTGCGTGGTCGGCGCGGATTGGGCTTCGTCCCAGGCCAGTCGTTTCACCCCGACATTGCCTGCGGCCATCAGGTCGTTGGCGCGGCGTTCGATCCAACCGGTGACGTCGGTGTCGGCCGGGCCGCCCGAGGGCGGGTTGTACTTCATGCCGCCGTCTGCGGGCGGGTTGTGGGAGGGCGTGAGGAGGATGCCGTCGGCCTTCGCCGAAGCGCTCCGGTTGTGCACCAGGATGGAGCGCGAGACGACCGGTGTCGGCGTGAAGCCTCCGTCCGCCTGCATCCGCACTTCCACCCCGTTGGCGGCCAGCACGGCGAGGCACGTGCGCTGGGCCGGCGCCGACAGGGCGTGCGTGTCCATGCCCAGGAACAAGGGGCCGGTGATGCCATGCGCCGCGCGGAAGTCGCACACCGCCTGGCTGATGGCCAGGACATGCGCTTCGTTGAAGCTGCGTTTGAAGGCGCTCCCCCTGTGGCCGCTGGTGCCGAAGGCCACGCGCTGCGCGGGATCCTTCGGGTCCGGCGGATCGCGATAGGCGCTGAGCAGGGCGGCGATGTCGGTCAGGCTTTCGGCAGGTGCCAGGTGTCCAGCGAGGGCGTGGGTCATGCGTTGCTCCGTGTCGCGTCCTGGCCAAAGCGTACACCGCTGCCAGGACGAGCGACAAGCATGACCTGCAGTCGCATGGCCGCAGCCGGCGTCAACGCCATCGTCGCTGGCTTGGGTCCGCGGCCCGAACTGCCGGCCTGGCGGCCCTTGGTGCGGACTTGCACCCAAGCCCGTGGTTGCGGTGAGTCCCAATTCCAGTCGAGGTACTCCGGCGAATCTCCACGGCGGACGCTCGCCGACTTCCCCACTAGCAAGCGCTTTCTCCGCGCACGCGGTGGCCAGCACCGCGAGGATGGACGATGCCAAGCCCGCGCACGCGATTGGCGCGTAGTCCAAATGGCGGCCCAGCGCATGGCCCAACATCACGAGCGGGATCTGGAAGAAGAGACCGAACACGCCGAAAACCGTGAGGCCGACCGCACATGCGACGGCGGCGCACGACAGGACCGACCACGCCGCACGGCGCAAGTTCCTTCGGAACATGAGACCTCCGATCGTCGATCAGCGGTGTTCGCGCCCTGCACGGACACATGCGGCCCTGGTCAAGCGAATCAGGCAAGAGTTCAATTCTGCCGGCTTTCAGCGTAAGGCTCGAATAGCATATTTCTATCCATTTGTCAAAGGTGGACGTCGAACACGGGGGCGTCGCTGGTGGCACAGCCGGTGCAGTGCGGGCTGGTGCCCGGGCGCTCTGCGCTGGCCCTCGCGCTTGCGCGCATGACCATCAAATTCGGACGCAAATCAGGAAACCACCAACAAATTCAATCTTGACCGGGGTCGGAGACAGGCGTAGCCTCCTTCAAGAACAGCCCGAACAACAGAGCCCCCTGGCCATCCTTGGCGTCGGCGAACCCGGCGCCATCGCAAAGGAAGCCGTGCGCTCCTGGAGCGCCTGCGCCCCGACCAGCCCGCCGCGTTGGGCCACGCGGGAATGGGGACACCGCGGAGGGTGAATGGAC